>NZ_JBSGJD010000065.1:0-39786 GCF_053605405.1 Amycolatopsis sp. NPDC003861 | reverse complement strand
GCAGCCGGACTTTGCGCCGGACCGGCAGCCGGAGTGCCGGGCGCAGCCGGGCCCTGCGCCGGGGGCCCGGGTGCCGCTGAGGCACCAGCCGGACTGGGCGTCGGCGTGCTGGGTACCGCCGGGGAGCCGGGCACGCCTTGAGCCGGACCGGCGGCCGGAGTGCCGGATACCGCTGGGGAACCAGGCTGGCTTTGCACTGGGCTGGGCACCGGGGCAGCGCTGGGTGCCATTGGGGAATCGACCGGGCCTTGCACGGGCCGGCCGGGTGTCATCTCGGAGCCGGCCGCGCCTCCGCCATGCGCGGGCGTGGTGCCCGGCTTAGGACTCGGCCCCTGTGGGGTCCCTGACAGCGAGGCGGCGCTGGGAACCGGGGACGTGCCGTGCACGGGTGCAGCTCCCGGCGTAGCTCCGGTGCCCTGAGGTGCCGAGCTGGGGCCTTGTGCGGCGGCAGGCGCCGAGCCGATGCCCTGAGCCGGGGCCGGGTGGCTGCCGGGCGTGGCGCCCGGGCTGCCGGGAGCCGGCAAGTTTGCGGGCCCCCAGGGCGGCTTGGGCAGATGGGCACCGGTCATCGGAGCCGGTGAGGTCGGCTGAGGGGCTTCGTCCGGGGCAGCGCTCGGCTGGGGAACGTCCGGGGCAGCCTTCGATTCGGCACGGTCCTGGGCGCCGCCAGTCTGCGCCACCGGCTGCGGCACGGCAGCGGGTGCCGGCGGTTCGGCTGGCGACTCCGGCTCTGAGGCGGCCGTCGGCTGCGAAACCGCAGCGGATACCGACGGCTCGGCGGGCGGCGCCACTTCTGAGGCGGCCGTCGGCTGCGGAACGGCAACGGGTGTCGGCTGTTCCGCTCCAGACGGGGCCGTCGGCTGGGGGCCCTCGGGAGTTGCCCGCGATTCCGCGGCAGGCATCGGCTGCGGGGCATCGGGCGCCGTCTGCGATTCCGCGGCAGGCTGTGCGCCGACCGGCGGCTGCGGCTGCGGCTGCGAACCAGCCGAGTCCCCTTCTTGCGGCGCAGCCGGCACGCCCTGCTGGATGGGCTCAGCCGGATGGTCCAGCTTCCGTTCCGCGGCGCTGGGATCTTCCGGCTCGGTCCGGCCTGACTCGCCCGCCTGCGACTCGACGGCTGCGGGGGCCGCGTCGGTCTGGGGCTCGTTCGATGGCACCGATTCGGCCGGAAGTTCGACCGGCTCCGGGCGAGTGGCCTCGTCCGATGCCGCTCCGGCGGATGCCGCTACGGCTTCCTCCGGCAGCTCCGCCTTTCGCGATGCCGGTGCTTCCTGCTGGTCAGGAACCGGTTCAGCACTCGTATCCCCCGCCTCGGCCGAAACCGACGCAACAGCCTCCGGCCGATCCGCCTCCAGCGCCACCGATTCGGCCGCCTCCGTCTGAGCCGCAGGTTCACCGGGTGCCGGCACCTCAGTCGCTGGCTGCTCCACGTCCTGCGGTGCTGCCGGCGCAAGGTCGGGCCCCGAGACGGCACCTTGCGGCCGTTCGGACTCCCGTGGCGCCGAGGACGAGGTGACGGTCTCCGGAACATCCACCGGCTCAGCCCCAGGACGAGCCCCCTGAGCCTGTACGACCTCAGGCGCCGGGCGTTCCACAGCAGGAACCGGCTCAGGCGCAGAACTGACCGCATCCGGCGCCGCATGGCGGGGCGCGGTCGGGGCCTTCACCGGGCCCGGCAGGTCCGGCTCGGCCGTCAGCGACCACTCCGGCTCCGGCGCCCCGCCACCGGACGAACCCGGGCGCGCCCAGGCCCCCGGCACCTGCTGCTCAGGCGTTCCCGGGACCGACTGCGCCGGCGGGGGGTGGGGTACCGTCCGCCACACCGGGGCCGGGCCGATGTTCATCGGGGCCGGGGCCGCCGCCGAGCCGGACGGTGACGCCGCCGGGGGTGCGGGTCGCGCGGCCGGCTTGGGGATCGGGTCCAGGCACGACACCAGGACCGACGTGTTCTCCGGGTCCGGGACCTTCCGCCCGCTCCTCTCCCGGTAGACCATCTCGCCGTCCGCGTCCATCTCCACCAGGTAGCCCGCCTCCGCGAGCTGTTCCTCGTCGAGGTCCGCCAGCTTCTCGTAGCGCGAAGGCACCACTCGATAGATCGGCCACGCCAGGCCCGCGTGCTCCGCGTGGAATTGGGCCAGCAACGCCGCCATCTGGTGCTGCCACGGCAGCGACATGCCCTCGGCCAGCGACCGCGGCAGCACCACGTACCCCGCGTCGACCCCCGGGTAGCCCTGGCCCAGCTGGTCGGCGAGCGGGGTGCTGGACACGGGACGCGCGCTCTGCCGGGGCGGCTGAGGCGCGCCGAACAGCGCCGCCGGGTCCCGGGGCTCGCCCGCTCCGGGCTTGCCCCTCCTGCCGAATTTGCGTCCCACGTGCTCATCCTCTGCCAGTACGCGGCCACCTGCTCGGGGAAGCGGCCGCGACGTCGGTGCGATCGGTGTCCAGGCCCTCGCAACCCATGCTAAACGCCGGGGCGGACCGCCTGCGGCACGAGTTCGCGCTCGTCGAACGAGAACGCCCGGGTGTGCACCGGGACGCCCGTCTGCTGCGCCTCGACGATCTTGTTGTCCCCCAGGTACATCATCACGTGGTGGATGGATGACGGGTCCGCCGGGTCGGTGGCGAGGAACAGCAGGTCACCGGGCTGCGCGTCGCGCACCGGCAGGTACGCGCCGGCGTGGTACTGGTCGCGCGAGACCCGCGGCAGGATGATCCCCGCCGACTCGTACGCGCGCAGCATCAGGCCCGAACAGTCGTAGGAATCCGGGCCCGTGGCGCCCCACACATACGGCTTGCCCTGCTCGCCCAGCGCGAAGCTGATCGCCTGCCCGGCCGCCTGGCTCGGCGGCAGCAGCGCGCCCAGGCCGGTGCCGCAGGCGACGACGTCGACGACCTGGCCGACCGTCTCCACCAGCGTCGCCGCCATCGGCTCCCACTTGTGGTAGCGGTCCGGGAAGCCCGAACGCTCCACCGCCTGCGCCGCGTCGCCGGGCCGCTTGTTCTCCCAGTCCGGCACCGCGAGCAGGACGTCGTAGAACTTGTTGACCGCGTATGTCGGGTTCGTCACCTCGGCGACCGATCCCCAGCCCATCGACGGCCGCATCTGGAAGATGCCCTGGGAGTCGCGGTCACCGTAGGTGAGGTTGTGCAGGCCGGATTCGGTCATGCCGGCCTGGATCGCGACCTGCCACGCGCGCGGCGCGAGCGTCCTCTGCTTGCCGATCGAGATGATCAGCGCGACGATGCCGCGCTGCTCCTCGTCCAGCTTCGACGCGTCGACCGTGCCGCGATCACCCTGGCCGGGCTGCGTCGGCCCGACCGAGGCGTCGCAGCTCATCAGGTTGACGCCCCGGGCCTGCGCCTGCTGGTTGTCGATGACGACCTTGGCGGCGACCGCGGTCACGACCAGGGCACCGATCGCGACGAACACGACCAGCCCCAGCCACAACCCCAGGCGCCGCACGGTCAGCTCGCCTGGTCGTAGTCGGCGACCCGCCAGCCGGCGTTGGTGCTCACCACCGTGATGGCCAGCTTCGGCCCGTCGGTCGGGATGGTCAGCTGCACCGAGCTCGGGTAGGACGTGCCGACGACCGGCTCACCGGTGACCTTCGACGCCGGGATGTTCGACGGGTCGACCGTCGACATCACCGGCAGGTACTCCTCGGTGGTGTACGGCTTCAGCTGCGCGAGCCACTGCTCGGAGGTGATCCCGGCCGGGTGCCTCACCCAGGCCGCGGCCCACTCCTTGGCGACGCGGATCGCGTCGGCGTTCGGCGCCGCCGGGGTGGGGGTGGCCAGCGGCGTGGACAGCCGGGTCGGCAGGTTCGACGTCGGGACCGGCGCCGCGACGCCCGGCGGGGTCGACGTCGCCGAGGTGGTCGTCCCCGGGCCGCCGGGGGACGCCTTGGCCTGCGGCTTGCCGATCACCTTCGGCAGCACGATGCCGAGCGCGGTGATGAGGATGGCCAGGAACACGAGCGCGCCGACGAGGTGGCGCGGCGAGCGCAGCGGCCAGCCCCACAGGCGCCGGTAGACCGCGGCGCGGCCGCGGTTGGTGCGGATCGGCATCGGTCACCGCCCCAGCACTTGGTCGGTGTCCCGCGGCTCCTCGCGGACCTCGATGCCCCGCGACGGCCGGTAGAGGACGAACACCGGCTTGCCCGCGACGACTTCGGGGTCCACGCGCCGCGGCTGGGCGCGCACGCCGGGCGTCCGCGGCGCGTAGTCGCTGAAGCCGGACTCGGGCGGCCGCAGGTCGGACGGCACGACGACGGGCTCGGGTTCGTCGCTCCAGCGCCGGTCGGCCACCGGCGAGGTGTCGACGCGCCGGCTCTCCTCCCGCGTCGTCGGACGGCCGCCCGCGCCGACGACGACGTACTCGCCGCCGTCGCCGTTGGCCGGGTTGTACTGGCCGAACACCGGGGCGCCGGGACGTCCGCCCGCCGGCAGCGCGCCCGCGGACCCGCCCCCGCCGACGGCCCCCGGCCACGCGCCGGACCAGGCGGCGGCCGGGCGGGAGGCGTGGGAGCCGTTGTCGAGGCGCTGGGCGTTGGCGAAGATGGTGGCTTCCGGCCGGAACCGGCCGCCGCCGGCGGTGGCCCCGAGCGGGCCGCGCTGCTCGCCGTCGACGACGTCGTCGGTGTCGCGCACGTTCTGCCAGAACTCGTCCTGCGGGGTCGGGCCGTTCTTGTTGCGCCGGAACCGCGAGAAGATCCCGCCGCCGGGCGACGGCACCGCGGCGCCGACCATGCTGACCGACATCTCGACCATCTGCCACAGCCGCCGCACGGGCCGCCCGACCATGAACAGCAGCACGGTGATGAGCCCGGCGAGCACCATCTGCGTGAGCATGTTCAGCGAGTTGCCGGCATCGAAGATGGCTTGCAGCAGCAGGGCGTGCACCCCGGCGAGCACGGAGAGCACGACGAGGTTGAAGGCCACCCCGCCGGCGACCTTGAGCACGCGGCGCAGGATCTCCGGGTGCAGCAGGGCGACCAGGCCGATGAGCGGCGCGGTGAGGGCGAAGAGGCGGATGAGGACCTGGGCCAGTAGCACTGACGCTTTCGCCAGGAGCTGGAAGAGGGAGTAGACGAGGGCTTGGCCCAGGGAGAGGAAGCCGGCGCCCGTGCGGCCGCCGGCCTCGCCGGTGAAGTAGCCGGTGGCCGGGCCGAGCTTGGTGGAGATGTCCTTGTAGGCGTTCTTTTTGCCGTCGATGACGGACTGATTGGCGTCATCGCCGTTCACGAGCTGGTTTCGGGTGAACGCCTGGGCGTCGAGCAACGGCTTGCCGAACTGCTCGGCCTGCGGCGCCGTCGGCGTGCCGAACTCCCCGCGCAGCCAGTTGTTGTAGACGATCTGCGTGTGGAGCTGGGTCGGCAGGATGTCGCGGACGATCCGGTCGCCGCTCTCGTCGACGAACCCCGCCTGGATGTTCGTCGTGGTCTGGACGATCGCTTTGTCGATCGGGTCGAAGTACCGCAGCATCGCCAGTGACGACGCCGCCAGCCACACCCCGGCCAGCGCGTAGAGCGCCCGTTTGCTGACCGCGGCCAGGTCACCGCGCCAGATGTTGCGGAACATCATGATCGACAGGATCAGCGCGACCAGGCCGAACAGCTGGGCGTAGATGTTGTTGTAGACCTTCTCGGCGCCGGACTTCACCGCGTTGTAGATCGGGTTCAGCAGGCCGCCCTCGAGCACCGTGTAGTGCAGCGAGTTCGTCGCGCCGACGATGTTCTTGCCCAGGTTGAACAGCTGGTTGCCACCCCAGGTATCCAAAGTGGACCCCGGCGGGGTGAGGTTCACCGCCGTGCAGTTGGTCTCGAAGGTGTTCCAGACCATGCCCGCGTAGCCGTAGTCGATGTAGGCGCTGTTCGGCTCGCCGTGACCCTCCGGCGGATCGATCGCGCCGACCATCCCGGCACCCGGGCGTTCCGGGTTCGGCGCCTCGCCGCACGCCGCCGCGCTGGCCGCGGGGGCCGTGGCGATGGCCTGCAGGCCGAGCACCAGCATGACGGCGAACATGGTCGCCTTGCGGCTCGGCACGCGCCGGGCCGGCGGGCCTTCCTTGATGCGGCGCTTCACGGCGTGCCACCCGGCGGCCAGCGTCAGCAGCACCGCCAACGTCAGCAGGGTGTTCATGCCGCACCCCCTGTGGCCGCGCCGGAACCGGCCCCGGAGCGGCGACCCGCGACCCGGCGGCCGGGGCCCGCGTCCGCGCGCACGCCTCGTTCCCGGGCCGCGTTCATGCGGCGTCCCGGCCGGTGCCGCCCTTCCCACCTGAGCGGGCGTGTTGCTGTTGCCCGTTGGACGGCTGGACGCCGCCCTCCACTTCGCCCGTCTCGGAGGCCAGCGGGTCCGGTGCGCCCAGGAGGTTCTCGTCGGCGAGGCCGACCTCCAGTTCCGCCGCCAGCTCGAAGTCCTGCTCCAGCTCGATGTCGTCCTCCGGGGGCACCGGAACGTACGGCTTCTTCTCCTCCGCCGGCAGCGCCAGCTCGTTGCCCGGGCGCCGGGACGGCGCCGCGTCCTTCGAACCCGGGGTCGTGTCCATGACCGCACGCAGGTGGTCCAGGTGGGGGCCGGAGAAGTCGACGCGGATGCGCTCCACGCCGCCCGCTCCGTCACCGAAGATGAACTGGCGGGGCTCGACGTCCCGCTCCAGGCCCCGCTGGGCTCCGGGACGGCGTCCGAGCGCCGCCACGACCTGCTCGTACCCGACGCCGACCGGCACCTTCAGCAACCGGAGCGCGTCCGCCTGGGCGTCGTCGTCGTCGAGACGGCCGACGAACACCGAGTCCAGCAGGGCCACGAAGCCCTGGATCTTCAGGAAGTCCGCCGGGATCTGGGACGACAGCAGGACGCGGACGTTCCACTTGCGCGAGTCACGCGCGAAGCGGTTCATCAGCACGCGGCCCGTCGGCACCTCGGACAGGAAGAACGCCTCGTCGATCCAGACGCCCTTGCGCATCTCCTTCGGCTTCTCGTACACCGACCGCTGGGTCAGCCACGCCGCCAGGTTCAGCATCTCGACGCCGAGGGACTCCGCGTCCGTCCAGTACTCGCGGGGGACGCCGTCCTTCGGGAGGGTCAGCCCCGCCATCGTCAAGACGGTGAGCCGGTCGTCTCGGGTCTCCGAGTACGGGTCCGCGTCCGTCTCCGGGATGAGCAGCGCCATGCGCTCGCGCATCTCGTCGAGGAAGTCCGCGACGACGCCCGCGTGCTCGTGGTGTTCCGACGAATCCCGGCGCAGGGCATCGATTACCTGGCCAGGATCGGCGTCGAACCGGCCGCCGACGGCCCGCACCGCGCGCAGCAGCACGATCCGCGTCTGGGCCATCCGGGAGACCTCGTACGGCAGGACACCGGTCAGGACGTCCAGCACCAGACGTCGCCGGGTCGCGCCCGCGAGGGCCTTCTCGCGGCGCCAGGACCGCTCGGGGTCGTCCTCGTCCATGAAGTGCTCGATCAGCGGCTCGGCGACCACCCGGTACGGGTTGAGGATCCCCGGCTGGGCGTTGAGCAGGTTGATCGGACGCGCGTACGGGCGCAGCTCCGGCAGGTCGCACAGCCGCGACAGCGGGCCCGACGGGTCGAGGATCGTCCAGTTCGCCCCCGCGCGCAGCGTCTTGTAGACGATGCCGCCGCCGAGGAACGACTTACCACCACCCAGGCCGGCCACCATCGCGGTGAGGCCGGAGCCGTCGCGGATCTCCTGGGCCATCCACGGGTCCC
This sequence comes from Amycolatopsis sp. NPDC003861, assembly GCF_053605405.1. Taxonomy (NCBI): domain Bacteria; kingdom Bacillati; phylum Actinomycetota; class Actinomycetes; order Pseudonocardiales; family Pseudonocardiaceae; genus Amycolatopsis; species Amycolatopsis sp. NPDC003861. The sequence goes on along the minus strand of NZ_JBSGJD010000065.1, from coordinate 32,055 downwards.
AGGCGACCGGGCGGCGGGTCGCCGTGCACGTCTCGCCGAGCAGGATGCCGCGGCGGTCGCCGACCTCGGCCGTCGCCGTCGGGACCGCCGAGGACGCCCAGACCACCGAGCCGCGGCGCATATACGCCGCCGAGGCCAGTGGCTCGCCCGGGATGAACTCCCGGGCCATCGCGTATTGGGCCTCGGGGTGCTCGATGGCGATCTTCGGCTTGTACAGGTCGAGCAGCTGCTGGGCCAGGCGCAGCGCGTCGCGCTCGGTCGGGCCGGACACCGCCAGCCGCCACCAGGAGCGGACACGGGTGGCGAGCGCGGTGAAGCCCGACGTCATCTCGTCGTCGATCTCCAGCACGCGCCCGGCCTGCCGGGACAGCGACTGCGGCGGCTCGAGCTCGTGCTCGTCGGTGTAGTGCTTGACCTGCGAGCGGACCTTGTTCATCTGGCGCTGCAGCTCGCCGGCGACCTCTTCGGGGCGGCGGACGTAGATGCGCGCGGACACCTCGACCGCGGCGGGCAGGCGGTCGGCGTGCTGGATCCAGGGGTCGTCGACCTCGGGGATCTGCAGGCCGTGCATCTGCCCGACGGTCAGGATCGCCAGGTGCCGCGAGACGCCGGCGTTGGAGCCGGTGCGGCCGCGGACGGTGACCGTCGGCGCGTACGGGTCGGCGTAGTAGTCGGCCGCGTCGGTGAAGCTGGCCAGGTCTTCGGGCTCCCAGGCCGCGCCCGGCACCGCGGGCATGTTCCGCGGCGCGGGCAGCCCGAGCGAGCACGAGCGGTGCATCAGCCAGGACATCTCCTCGGCGTGCACCGGACGGCCTTCCAGCCCGGCGCTGCCGATGACCTGGTCGAGATGCTCGACCTCGGAGTCCAGCGCGGTCAGCTCGGCGTCGACGGCCTCGGGCAGGATCTTGCGCAGCACCGGCGCGGCCCGCTCGACCGCGCGGTCGACCATCCGCCGGGTCTGCACCTGGACACCCAGGTAGACCTCTTTTTCGGCCATCGAGCGGCCCATCAGCTGCTGCTGCTCGCCGATCAGGTAGTCGTCGAACGACAGCGCGCCCGGGACGTCGCCGGGGCGGCCGTGGGCGTTGTAGACGTGCGCCTCGGCCCACATCCGGATCGGGTACGGGCGGTTCGTCACGCGCAGGTGCAGCCAGCGGCCCTGCAGCTCGGCGTACTGGCCGGCGATGGCCGCGATCAGGTCGCGCCGCTGGGAGTCCGAGCGGAACGACCAGCGCTGCGGCGCCAGCCGGTACCAGGCGTAGACCTCGACGCCGGTGCGGACCAGGTGCCCGTCGATGCTTCGCACCGCGATCGACGGGGTATACGCGGGAATCGCCTGCTCACCGGGCAGGCGCGCCTTGTTCCCCGAGCCGTTCCGCGACGCGCGGACCTGCTCGGGCGGTTGCCATGCGCCCGAGTGGGTGTCCCGACCCCGTTTTCCTCGGCTACCGCCGCGACCGAACAACGACTACCTCCCGGCCCGAGCCGGGTTGCCCCGGCTCCGGCGCGCTCGTGGTGCTCCCTGGGTGAAGGCTGCCCCCGGCGGGCCGCCGTGGTGCTGGTACTGCCGCCTCCGCTTGTGCTTCGGCAGCGGGCGCTCGGCCCGGACCCGGACGCGGCTGGCGCTGACCGCGCCCCCCGTGCCCGTGGTCACCTCTCTGGGGGTGTTCAGCTCGCGCCCGGCCATCGCGACCACGGCCCCGAGCGGGCGCTCGTGGCTGATCTTGGCGGTGAGCAGCCGGGTGATCACGATGGTGGCGATGAACGCCCACGCCGTCGAGAAGAACCCGAAGCTCCACCCCGCCCAGCGTTCGACGCCGAGCACGAGGAAGAAGGTCGGGATGCCGATGAGCCAGGCGACGTACCGGGCTCTCCAGGGAAAAGTCGCTTTCGGCGGGCCGAGCCACACGGCGTCGACCCGGTAAACCTCGTCGTCGGTCCTGATGCGCACGCGGGCCGCCTCAGCCGGTGAACAGGCCGGCGATCCACTGGCCCACGTTCACGCCCGCGCCGCTGACCGCGAGACCGATGATGGCGAGCGCGATGACCACGCCGGCGAGCCGGCGCATGACACCGGCGTTGTCGCCCTTGCCGCCGCCCAGCCACAGGAGCAGGAGTGCGACGGCCAGCAGCACCAGGGGGATGACGTTGTCGAGCAGCCACTGGCGCACGTTGCCCGTGCCCAGTTCGCCGGCCGCCAGCGTGTCGAGGGTGGTCAAGGTCATCATCGCGATACTCCCGGTGCGCGGTGGGGGCCGCGCGGTTCTGGCTCAGGCGGTGCTTCGAACAACATCATGGGGGCTACGAGGGGTAGTGGTCAAAGTGCACAGCGTGGAGACCGGCTGGCTTGTCAACCGTCGTGGTGCGCGCGGCACCCGAAATCTCCACGCCCACCATCATCGCGGCAAGGGCCCTCGGGTTGAACCCCGGCCACCCATACTTCTCAGTGTGCTGACGAACTCACCCCATTGCCCGGGATTTGCTCACTGTGGGTACTGACACTGTGGCCGTTGTGCGGCCTGGAACAGTGTTGCATGACACGAACGGCCGTGTCCCGCGAGTCCGCTCTGTGACAGCCGTCCGCCGGTCGGCGGCCATGTCGATCTTGACCGCGAGTGCTGTCCGTCACGGGGTGCCCGATACTTCACAACTTTTTCACTACATAGCGTGATCTTGACCGGTGTTCAGGGCCTGCCGAGGGCGAAGACGCCGTCCGGGAAGGCGCCCGCGTCGATGACGCGACGGCTGAGACCGCGGCACAGCTCTTCGAGCCGGGCGGTCCGCTCGGGCCCCAGGTGGTCCCACGGCCCCCGCGCGGCCGTCTCGGTGGCGACCTCGACGCGGTCGCGCAACGCGGCGCCCCCGTCGGTCAGCACGCCGTCGGCGTCGAGGACCCCGCGGTCCGCCAACCGGCGCTCGGCGGCGGCCCACTGCTCGTCGCTCCAGCCACGGGTGAGCTTCGCGGCGGCGAGGTTGAACCCGCGTCCGGTGGCGCTGTGGGTGATGAGAGCTTCGAGCCCGTCGAGGCCCTCGAGGACCAGCGCGGCGATGTGCCCGTCGCCGCGGTGCTCGCGAAGCAGCGTGATCGCGTGCCAGAGGACGAGGTACGGCTCCCCCGGCCAGGCGAGGCCCGCGTGCGCGGCGTAGAGCGGACGCCCTTCCGCGCGGCAGCCGGCGGTGGCTTCGCGGGCGAGTTCGGCGGCCTCGGCGACTTCGTCGCTCTTGACGTGGTCGCCGAGGAGGCGGGTCAGCGCCTTGTCGACGGCTTCGAGCCGCGCGTCGAGGACCTGCTCCGGCGTCGCCAGGGTCCAGGCGCGCGGGATCACGCGGGCGACGACCTCGGGGTTGAAGTTGTAGAAGGTGGCCGCGACGACCTCCGGCCCGACGGCCCCCATGGCCGCCGACCGGCTCGCGAAGTACGGCATCCGGCCCGGCCGCAGCCCGATCCCGGTGAGCGCGGCCTCGGCTTCGGGTACGAAGTACACGAAGGCGTGCAAGGAATCGAAAGCCGACTTGAACCGCTGCTCGTCACCCGCCATGCCCGCACCCTACTACCGGGTAACCACGCGACGGAACCGCGCTCCGGCGGACCGGAAGAGGCAGCACGCGTGATGCCCGTTGGAACACGCGTGATGCCTCTTGGGGCACAGGGCGGACGAGCTGGCGTGTAAGCCGGATCCTGTTCCCCGGTCGCCTTGCGGCTCGCGGGGCGGCGGCCATCCATCTCGGCCTGCCGTCGCCGGCAGGCTCCAGCGGCCTACCCGCAGGCTCGGACGGGCCGTCCTCGAACGCCTGCGCAGGAGCTCGCGCTCCCTCTTGGCCTTGCTCCGGGTGGGGTTTACCTAGCCGTCCCGGTCGCCCGGGACGCTGGTGGTCTCTTACACCACCGTTTCACCCTTACCCCCGCCCGAAAGCGGGGGCGGTCTGTTTTCTGTGGCACTTTCCCGCGGGTCGCCCCGGGTTGCCGTTAGCAACCACCCTGCCCTGCGGAGTCCGGACTTTCCTCGGGCCGGGTCGCCCCGGCCCGCGACCGCCCTGCCAGCTCGTCCGCAGGCTGGATCGTAGCCCAGCCCGGCTCAGTGACCGGCCACCGCCTCGCTGCGGCGGCGGGGCCGGGCCGGCGGCGGGGGCTCGGCGGGCGCCGGGTGCTGGCGGGCCAGTTCGGCGGTCCAGTGGAGGACGGCGGCGGGGCTGTCGAGGCCGATCAGGCCGACGAGCCGGCCCTGGCGGACGAAGCCGGTGATCGGCCGGGTGCCCGGGACCGGGGACTCCAGCAGCACCGTGTCGGCGGCCAGCGACGGGCGGCCGGCGACCTGGATCCGGACGCCGTGCTGCTCGGACCAGTAGCGCGGCACCGGCGTGTAGGCCGGGGCCCCCTGCGGCCCGGCCAGGAGGTTCTCGGCGGCCGCGCGGCTCATCTCCACGGCGTTGAGCCAGTGCTCCTCCCGGTGCGGTGCGTTGTCGAAGCGCAGGTTGGGCCAGCGGGCGACGTCGCCGGCCGCGACGATCGTCGACGAGCCGACCACGTGGCAGGTCGGGGCGCAGACGACGCCGTCGTCGAGCGGCAGCTTGGCGCCGCGCAGCCAGGACACCGCCGGGACGCTGCCGACCGCGACCACGACGCAGGCGGCCTCGAGGGCGCGGCCGTCGGCGAACTCGAGGCCGACGTGCGTGGGCGCGGGCCGCCAGCGGCGGATCGTGGTGCCGAGTTCGAGGTGGACGCCGCGGGCGGTGTGCAGCGCCGTGAGCCAGTCGCCGATGTCGGGCCCGAGGACGTCGGCCAGGAGGGCGCGCTGCCGTCCGAAGAGGACGACCTCGCGGTTCATCTCACGCAGGCTGGAGGCGACTTCGCAGCCGATGAAGCCGTCGCCGATGACGGCGACCGGGCCGGGATTGGAGGCGAGGGCGCGCTGGAGGGCGATCGTGTCGGAGAGGGTGCGGACGACGACCACGCGCGGGTGGCCGTGCGGCGCGCCGGGCATCCGGCGCGGTTCGACGCCGGTGGCGACGATCAGGCCGTCGTAGTGGAGTTCTTCGTCGCGGAGGTGGACGACCTGCCGGTTCGGCGAGAGCCCGGTGACCGGTGTGCCGAAGCGCCATTCGGCGTCGACCTCCAGGGGGTCGGCGAGCAGCGTGTCGGCGCGGCTGACCGCCCCGGTGAGCAGCTGCTTGGACAGCGCCGGGCGGTGGTAGGCGATGTCGGGTTCGGCGCCGAGGACGACGACTTCGCCGTCGAACCCGAGTTCGCGCAGCCGTTCGGCCGCGCGCAGGCCGGCCAGGCCGGCTCCGGCGATGACGATGCGTTCGCTCATCGGGTGGCTCCCAACAGGTGGATGGCTCTCATGGGGCAGGCGCGCGCGGCGGCCTGGACGTTCGGGACGAGCTGGGCTTCCGGGCGCTTCTCGTAGGCGAGCTGCCCGTCCTGGCCGAGCTGGAAGACCTCGGGCGCTTCGGACTGGCAGACCCCGTAGGCGTGACAGCGCTGGCTGTCGACGTCGACGCGCACGGTGGCCGGCTCCGGGCCGTCCCCCTCGGGCGGCCGCGCGACCAGCCCCACCCGGGCCAGCGCCTCGGCGGGCAGCACGCGCAGCACCGACAGCAGCACCGGCGGGACGAGCAGCGTGATGCCGGCCAGCCAGACGACGGCGAGGTGCCCGCTCGCGATGGCGCCGAGCCACGCGTGCACGGCGAGCAGGCCGATGGCGAGGTACCCGACCTGGTGGAACCGCAGCCAGCGGCCTTCGCGGGTGCCGCGGCGCAGGGCGGCGGTCACCGACACGGCGATGACGAGCTCGAGGCCGGCGATGCCCAGCGCGTGCCGGGGCGTGCCGTCGTAGAAGGGGAGGAGCAGGTCGGCGACGCCGAACGGGTCGTCCTCCAGGAAGAGGAAAGTCAGCCCGTGCAGGGTGCCGGTGGCGAGGGTGAACGCGGCGAGCACGACGTGCCCGGTGCGGATCGCGTCCTGGCCGCTGAACCGGCGGACCCAGCCGGTCGCGGCGAGGACGCCCCAGCACAGCGTCAGGCACATCCAGAGGTAGGTGAGGCGGCCGGACAGCGTGGCGGCCTCGGCGATCCCGGTGTCGTGCGGCGACACCGGGATCAGCGCGGCGTGGGGGGACATGGAGCGGCTTACCTCCGGGGACGCGGCGAGGTCCTGCCGGGGGTTCCGAGCAGGCGGAGCAGGCCGAACGTGGCGACGGCGGCGAGAGCCACGAGAACGGCGCCGGTGGCGATGGCGCCGCCGCCGAGGGTGTCGTCCTCGGTGGCGGAGACGAGCAGGGACGTGGTTTCGGCGAGCCCGGTGCTCTCGAGCAGGGTCAGGTGCCCGAGCGAGGTGTCGACGGCGGTCTGGGCGAACGCGCGGACGTCGTCGTCGCGGGTGCCCGCGCGGACGTCGGAGGCGAGCCCGAAGAGCGTGCCGTACTCGGCGCGGAGGCGGTTGACGTAGGCGCGGTCGAACGCGTCGCCGGAGTCGGCGGCGATCTCGTCGGCCCAGCCGCGCTCCTGGTCGGTCGGCTCCCCCGGCAGGGTGACGGCGAGCCGGTCGGCGACCGCGCGCAGGGCGACGTCGAGGCGGGCCTGGTCGTCGGCGATGCGGACGGCGACGGCGCGCACGCGGCGGTTGGTGGCCCGCTCGACGGCGAGCCTGCTCGACGGCACGGCCCACAGCGTGTGCTGCTTGAGCCGGGTCAGCAGGGCGCGGTCGGACTGCTGCAGTTCCCCGGCCGAGGCCGGCAGGGCACAGCCCAGCACGAGCGCGGCCGCGGCGGCCAGCAACGCCACGAATCGGAGCGGCATCCCCGTTGTCCCTTCGCAAAGGAGTCCTCATCTCCTGGTACGGGACAGGAGTGTGATCCGGTTCTCTCCGTCACCTTTTAGTGACCTGTGATGTGTATCACAAGACACATTGTGAACCGACCGTCGACGGTCCTCGTCGACGCTGCATCGAATTGAGCCGTGAAACTGATGCATATGGCCTATTAAGTGATTTTGCGCTACGCTCCGATGACCCTACGGTCCGCCAGTCAGGTGAGGTTGCGAGCTTTATGGAAGCAGCAGGAAGAGAAAGTCGCGGCCAGGTCGGCTACGCGTCGTCCGCAACTGCGGTCGACACCGACCCCGCGGCGGGGGACGACCTCGTCCCGCTGCTCTACAAAGACTTCCGCGCCACCCTGTTTGCGCAGGTCCTGGCCCTGACCAACCATGACCGGCAGTGGACCGAAGACGTGGTGCAGGAGACCATGATCCGGGCTTGGCAGCACTCCGCGACGCTCGAGCGCGAGCCCGGAATGCTGCGCGGATGGCTGCTCACGGTGGCCCGGCGGATCGTCATCGACGGCTGGAGGAATCGCCGCGTCCGCCCGCAGGAGGTCGCTCTGGAGATCCCGGAAAACGCCGAGTCCACAGACCGTACGGACAGCTCGTTAGCCGCGCTAACGATTACTCGGGCATTGCGGGAACTGGACGCCAAATATCAGTCGGTCATCTACGAGACGTATCTCGCGGGAAACACCGTTCGACAGGCGGCGGAAATTCTCGGAATTCCCGAGGGAACCGTCAAATCGCGGTTGTACACGGCGATGCGGCAATTGCGGAAAGCGCTCGGGGAAGTGACGATCCGATGAGCGGGCGGAAGGGGGACACCGCGGCCTACGGGCTCGGTGTCCACGACGATCCGGAAGAGTTCGAAGCCCACCTGCGGAACTGCGCCCGCTGCCGGCGCCGGGTCGCCGGGTTCACCCCGGTGGCCGGTGCGCTGGCCGAAGCGGTGCGGCTCGGCTACCTGCCGCCGGGCGACGGGGCGGCCCGGCGCCGGAAGTCGGCGGACTCGGCGGCCCGGCGGGGGCCCGCGGCCGGCCCGCTCCTGCTGCTTGCGCTCGGCGTGGCCGCAACGACTCTTGCGGGGGTCCGGGTGGCAGAGCCCCCGGCCCGCGGCGAAGCCGCGGATGTCACGACTCTTGCGGGGGTCCGGGTGGCAGAGCCCCCGGCCCGCGGCGAAGCCGCGTATGTCACCGCCCTCTGCGCGCACCGGCCGGTGGTCGGGAAGATCCGGTTCGCAAGCCCTGCGTCCATCGTCTCCCCTGGTCAGGTCGTCGCCGGTACCGGCCGCGCACCGCGGTCTCTCCCGTGGTCGGCCGGTTTCCAGTAGTCTGCCCCAACCCAACATGAAAGTCCTTACGGTGGATACCGAAGTAAATCCCGAGCACCCCGCCAGCGGGGCTTCGGTACCGAAGCGTCCCGCCCCGCGGCTCCCCGGCCGCGAGCCCGAGCTCGGCCGCCTGACCGGTCTCTTCCCGGTCGTCCTGGGCGGCGCGGCCGCCAACGCGGTGCTGGCCGGGGAGTTCGGCATGGGCAAGAGCGCCACCCTGCGGACCACCGCGGCGCTGGCCGCGGACGCGGGCTTCACCATCGCGACGGCCACCGGGTCGCGGCTGGAAAGCCACCTGGCCGGCGGGGTCGTCCGCCAGCTGGCCGACGCGCTCGAGGAGCCCGGCGCGCCCCCGCGCCCGCCCGTCGCCGAGCTGTGCGGGGCGGCCGGCGAGAGCGAAGCGCTCGACCTCTTCTTCCGGATCGTCCGCGACGCCACCGACCGCGGTCCGCTGTTCCTCGGCATCGACAACATCCACCTGGCCGACGCCTGGTCCATGCGGTGCCTGGCCTACCTCCGCAGCCGCGTGCTCGACCTGCCGGTGCTGGTCGTGCTGACGTCGGTCATCGGCTACCCGCAGCACCGCGAGGTCGCGCTGCTGGACATGGTGGGGAGCACGCCGCTCACCGTCACGCTGAACGGCCTCGGCGACGCGGCCGCGGCGGAGGTCCTCGGCCTCGCCCCCGGCGAGCTGGCCTCCGCCTGCCGCGAGGCGACCGGCGGCAACCCGGTGCTGCTGCAGGCGCTGCGGCCGCGGCTACTGCCCGGCGCGGACCCGCACGAGCTCGGCTCGTCGCTGATCGGGCAGGTGCTCACCACGCGGGTGCAGGAGTTCCCGCACGCGCCGGCCATCCTGCACGCGGCGGCGATCCTCGGCGAGGACGCCGGCTTCGACCTGCTGGCCCGGCTGGCCGGCGTCGACGAGCTCGACGCGCTGCAGGCGATCGACACCCTGGTCCGGCTGCACGTGCTGACCAACAGCGACCAGCCGACGCTGACCTACTCGTTCGTCCGCAACTCCCTGCTCAAGGACATGCCGCACACGACGCGGGCGGTCAACCACTCGCGGGCGGCGAAGCTGCTGACCGAGGCGGGGGCGCTGCCCGAGCGCGTGGCCGCCCACCTGCTGGAAGCGCCGTCGATCCGGATCCCGTGGGCGGTGGACGTGCTGCGGCTGAGCGCGCGCGACGCCGTGTTCTCCGGACGGCCCGAGCTGGCCGCGCGGCACCTGCGCCGGGCGCTGGAGGAGCGGCTGACGTCCGGGCGCCGGATGGCCGTGCTGCTGCAGCTCGCGCACGCGGAGTTCCAGTTCGACCCGCCCGCCGCGGCGAAGCGGGTGCGGGAGGCCGTCGACACGGTCGGCAACCGCGAGACGGCCGCGTACATCGCCACCGCGATGCTGCTGTCGCTGTGCGGCGGCCAGGACGCCCGGCTCGGGATCAGCGCGGCGGGCCAGATCGCGGCGCGGCTCGACGCGGGCGGCCCGGACGCGGTGTGGCCGCTGCTGTGCATGACCTACCTCGCCGAGGCCGGCAGCCGGCTCGGCCCGCCCCCGGAGTTCCGCGACTTCGAGGAGCAGTGGGCACCGCTGACCGACCCGGCGGCCCAGCGGAGCCGCTCGGCGCTGCTGGCGCTGGACGCGGTCCGCAGCGGCGAGTCGGCGCAGGACGCCATCGGCCACTTCGCCGACGCGCTGAGCCAAGCCGGGGCTCCGGCCCAGGCCGGCGCTGCCACCCGGGGAGTGGCGGGCGACGACGGCGACCTGTTCGAGCAGCACTACTTCTTCACGCTGGCCACGGCGGTGCTCGCGGACGAGCCGGCCCACGTCGACCGGCTGTGCCGGGTCCTCGACGTCGAGCGCGAGCCCTGGGACGTCCACGTGCCGCACGGCGCGCTCCCCACCCTGGCCCGCGGGATCGCCCTGCAGGCCAGCGGCGACCTGCAGCGCGCGAGCGTCCACTTCGAGTCGTTGCTGCGCCGCTTCGACGAACGCGGCGCGACGACGACGTGCCCGGTCGGCGTCCTGTGCGCGGCGAAACTCGTCGAATGCTGGGTGGACCTGGGCCGCTTCGAGGCGGCGACGTCCCTGCTGGACCGGATGGACTTCGTCGCCAGCCAGGGCCTGTTCACGCACACGTACCTGCTCTACGCGCGCGGCCGCCTGCGCGTCGCGACGGGGTACACGCGCTTCGGGTTCGAGGACCTGCTGAGCTGCGGCCGCCGCCTGGCGCACCACGGGATGCGGTTCCCGGGGTTCGTGCCGTGGCGGGCGCACGCGGCGCGCGCGGCGCTGGCGCTGGGCCAGACCGACGACGCGGCCCGTCTGGCCGAAGAGGACATCAACGCGTCGGCCCGGTGGGGCGCCGCGCGGCCGCTGGGGACGGCGTTGACGACGCTGGGGCTGGTCCGGGAGGACGATGAAGCCGAGCGGGCGTTGCAGAAGGCGATCACGACGTTGCGGTCGTCCCCGGCGCGGTTGCAGCTGGCGACGGCGTTGACGGAGCTGGGGACGCTGCAGGCCCGGCACGGTCAGTCGGAAAAGGCGATCGAGACGCTGCGGCAGGCGGTGGAGCTGAGCGAGCAGTGCGGGGCGCGGCCGCTGGCCCGCCGGGCGGCGGAGGAGCTGCGCTCGGCGCGGCGGGCGCTGACGCCGGCGAAGGACAACGAGCACGGGCTGACCCGGCAGGAGAACCGGATCGCGGTGATGGCGGCGCAGGGGCTGACGAACCGCGAGATCGCGACGGCGTTGCACCTGACGCGGCGGACGGTGGAGCTGCACCTGTCCGGGGCGTACCGGAAGCTGGGGATCCCCGGGCGGGCGGAGCTCGGTGGCGCGCTGGCGAAGTCTTCCCAGCGGGTGGACGGCCGCTGACGCGGCTTTCGGTCAGGTCGCGAGTCCGAGGCCCAGCCAGAGCGCGACGGTGGCCGCGGCCAGGCACAGCGGGGTCGTGAGCGCCCCGAGGACGTGGAACGTCTTGAAGGAGGGCGGCTTCGGGAGCGTCCGGCGCCAGAGCAGGGTCGCCAGGGAGCCGAGGTAACTCGCGTTGGGGCCGATGTTGACGCCGAGCAGCACCGCCAGCAGCACACCCGGCGCCGGGTGCGGGCCCAGCACCGACAGCAGGATCAGCGTGGCGGGCAGGTTGTTGACCAGATTGGCCAGCAGCGCGGCCACCCCGGCGGCGACCAGGAGGTCGACCAGGCCGGTGGACGTCGGCAGGACGTCCCGGAGGACGCCGCCGAGGACGTGCTCCGACACGGCCTCGACCACGACGGCCAGGCCGAGCACGAACAGGCACAGCTGCGGCGCGGCCTCGGTGACCAGCTGCCACGGCCGGATCCTGCCCTGCGCGAGCGCGCGCACGCCGAGGACGAGGGCGGCCAGCGCGGCGATCCAGCCGGGTTCGACGTGCCCGAGCTGCCCGACGGCGAACCCGGCGAGCGTCAGCCCGAGGACGACGAGCGAGAAGGTCGGCGTCTCCAGGTGCTGCCGCGGTTCGGGCGTCTCCCGCGGCCGCAGGTCGGCCTCGAAGAACCAGAGGAAGACGAGCAGTTCGAGGCCGATGGTGACCAGCCACGGCAGGGCCATCAGCGCGGTGAACCCGGCGAAGGTCAGCCCGGACGCGGCGAAGGCGAGCAGGTTGGTCAGGTTGGAGACGGGCAGCAGCGTCGACGCCGAGTTGGCCAGGTGCGCGCAGGCGTAGACGTGCGGCCGCGCGGGCAGTTCGAGGCTGGTGGCGGTGGCGAGGACGACGGGGGTGAGCAGCACGACGGTGGCGTCCAGGCTGAGAATCGCGGTGACCCCGGCGGCGGCGGCGAAGGTGAGCACGAGCAGCCGCCGCGGCCGGCCGTGGCACGCCTCGGCGAGCCGGTTGCCGAGCCAGGCGAAGACGCCGTCGACACTGGCCAAAAAGGACAAAAGCAGGATAGCGGCCAGAAACCCCAGCGTGGGCAGGATTTCCACCGCCCGCTCCCCCGCGGCGGCGGGGTGCACCAGGCCGAGAAGAAGGGCAACCCCGGCGGCGGGAACGGCGGCAACGGCTTCGGGCCACCCCCGCGGCCGCACGATGGCGAAGACGAGCACACCGGCGAGGAGCAGCAGGCTGGCCGCGCCCGCGAGGAGATTCACGCGTTCACGCTAACCGCGGCCCGATTTCGTCGGTGCCACCGGGTAGCGTGGAACCGGGGGGCGCCCCCGCGAGCCGGGGTCCGAAGTGGACTGGCCGGCCGGCCCCGCGCGGCCTGGAGCGAGCCCTCGAGCGGGCTCGATGGGGCATGACGCGTGCCTGGCGGGGCATCACGGGTGATCAGCGGGGCATCACGTGGGACCGGACGCGTAACTCGCGTGTTTGAGGCCGGAACTCGCGTGCTTGAGGCCGTAACTCGCGTGTTTGAAGCCGGAACTCGCGTGTTTGAGGCCGTAACTCGCGAGTTCCGGGCTCGGTCACGCGAGTTGCGGGCTCGGTCACGCGAGTTACGGGCTCGATCACGCGAGTTCCGGGCTCGGTCACGCGAGTTACGGGCTCGATCACGCGAGTTCCGGGCTCGGTCACGTCGGGGCCGGGCTTGACCCGCCGGGTCCGGCTGGAGGCGGGCCGGGGCTGGGGGTGAGGAAGCGTGGGGTCAGCTGGGCATGGTGATTGTCTGGCCTGGCTTCATCGTTGCGCCGCAGTCGTCGAGGGGGCCGCCGAAGCGGTCGGCCGCCACGGCCGGGATCGTCTTCGCCGCGTAGTCCTGGGCCGCCTTCAGCTTGGCCGGGTCCGTCACCGCGTCTCGGCGGACCCAGTCTCCGTTGCGCAGGCCCTCGATCGGCGAGGAATAGATCAGCACGTAGTCGCGGTCGAGGCGCGGGTCCAGCGCGATGCCGTTGCCCGCCGCCCAGGGGCCCCACGAGTGGATGAACGTCGGCTTGACCGTGTCGAACACGTAGTTGCGCAGGCCCGCCAGGTCGTTGTCGTGGACCAGGTCCGCGATCGGCTTGTTGACCAGCCCCGCCATGTCGACCAGCTCGAGCCGGCTGGTCATCGACGAACCGCCCAGGTCCGGCAGCAGCAGCGACGCCTTCTGCAGGCCCAGGATGTCCGCGTACGTGTTGAAGCCGCGGCCGAAGCGGTCGGCCACCAGGCACGCCGTGATGTTCGGGTTCTTCGCGAACTTGTCCGCCGCGGCCGCGAACCCGACCGCCGACGGGACGAACGCGCCCACCAGCACCACGACGATCCCCGCGCGCAGCAGCACCTGCCGGTGGCGCAGCAGTTCACCGGCCGACAGCGTGCCCGCGATGACCGCCAGCGCCCAGATCGGGCTGGCGAACCGGTGCTGGTACATCCAGTCGGCGACCATCACGCCGTACGCGACGATCCCCAGTCCCAGCGGCACCAGCAGCGCGATCAGCGACCGCCGCCACGGGGCCTTGACCAGCGCGAACACGATCACCAGCGCCAACGCGACGACACCGGCCCAGCCCGCGTAGCCGACCAGCTCGAACGGCCGCTTGACCGCGTCGAAGCCGGGCAGGCCCTGCTGCTTCGCCACCGACGGGTTGGCCAGCAGCCGCCCGAATTCCGCGTGGCGCCAGACGACGTACGCGCCGAACGGCACCGCGAACGCCGCCACCGACAGCAGGGCGAGCCGGAAGCTCTTCCAGAACAGCCCCGAGCGCAGCAGGAACAGCGCCGCCAGGGGGTACGCGCCCGCGTAGATCAGGCCTTCCGGGCGGGTCAGCGCGGCGAACGCCACCAGGACCCCGGCCCAGAGCGCGACCTTGGGGGTCAGGAGCCGGTCCTTGCGCACCGCGACGAACAGCGTCACGCCGAGGGTGACCACCGCGAACGCGAACAGCGAGTTCTCCAGGCCGGACACGACCCAGATGACGTACGACGGGATCGTCGCCAGCGTCAGGCCCGCGATCAGCGTCGCCAGCCAGGCGAAGCGCGTGAAGATCTGCTTCGCGGCGATGTGGCAGGCCGTCAGGACGCCGCCGGTGAACAGCAGGCCCAGCGCCTTCGGGTACAGCACGTAGTCCGGGATGCCGAAGATCGCGCCGTGGTCGAACAGGCCGACGACCTTGCCCAGGCCGAGCAGCACCATCCACGTCGGGTCGGAGAAGCCCTCGACCGGCGGCGCGCCCGGCTGCAGCACGGGGCCGAGGCCGTCGGCGAAGCTGCGGGCGTAGGAGAAGGTGATGGCGGCGTCGTCGACGATCCAATGGCCGTACCGGGTGGCGTGCACGGCCACGGCCGCGACGCCGGCGAGCACGGCCAGCACCGGCGCCAGGCGCGCGCCCCAGCCGCGGGTGGCCGTGGTGGTGGCCGGGTCCTCGGGGACGTCGCTCGGGGAGGTCTCGGTGAGTGCGCTAGCCGTCATGTCCTCGTCACTGTTCCGCCCGCAGGCTTCTGCCGGTGGGATACGCGCGAGCTGGCGCCCCCTGACTGGGTCGATCTTCGAGACCCGCCACCGCGGCGACGCGGTCGAGACACTGTAGCCAATACCCCATCCGGGGTCCGCCACGCGTCGGTGTTGAGCGTGATCCACCCCACATTTTCGCCGGTCAGGCCAGGTGCGAGGTGTCGTTGGCGAGGCGGACCGAAGCGTTCCCGTCCGGGTAGAACTCGACGATCGACAGGGACGCCAGGTCCAGGTGCAGCCGGAACAGCAGCTGCGGGCCGGCGTCGAGGCCCATCCGCAGCAGCGTCTTGATCGGCGTCACGTGGCTGACCAGCACCAACGTCTTCCCGCCGTGCTCGGCGATGAGCTCGTCGCGGGCCTTGCGGACCCGCCGGTGGACGACGTCGAAGCTCTCCCCGCCGGGCGGCGGCACCGAGCTGTCGCCGAGCCAGGAGCGGTGCAGCTCGGGGTCGCGGTCGGCCGCTTCGGCGAAGGTCAGGCCCTCCCACTCGCCGAAGTCGGTCTCGATCAAGCCGGGGTGGGTCTCGACGCGGCCGCCGAGCGCGTCGGCGACGGCCTGCGCGGTCTGCTTCGTGCGGGTCAGCGGCGAGGAGACGATCGGGACGGCCTCGCCGTCGACGACCAGGCCCTCGGTCGCGGCCAGCCGCTTCGCCGCCGCGGCCGCCTGCGCCCGGCCCAGCTCGGTCAGCGGGACGTCGCCGCGGCCGGAGTAGCGGCGCAGCGCCGACATCTCGGTCTGGCCGTGCCGGAGCAGCAGTAGCCGGGTGGGGGTGCCTTTCGCGCCGGTCCACGCCACCGTCGCGCGGTCCGGCTTGCGGGTCGGGAGCTGGGGCTTGGCGGCGGTTCCGGGGCGCCCCGCGGCGGGCTTGCCGGTCGCCGCGTCCATGGCCTCGTTGGCCAGGCGGTCGGCGTGGGAGTTCTGCGCGCGCGGGATCCACTCGTACTTGACGCGAGAGAAGGCCGCGGCCAGCTCCTTGGCCCGCTCCGCGAGCGGCTGCATGTCCGGGTGCTTGATCTTCCAGCGCCCGGACATCTGCTCGACCACGAGCTTCGAGTCCATCCGGACGTCCACAGTGGACGCACCGAGCTCGGCCGCCGCGGCCAGGCCGGCGATCAGGCCGTTGTACTCGGCGACGTTGTTGGTGACCACGCCGAGGCTTTCCTTGCGCTCGGCGAGGACTTCGCCGTCGGCGTCGCGAACCACCGCGCCGTACCCGGCCGGCCCGGGGTTGCCGCGGGAGCCGCCGTCGGCCTCGACGATGACGTGCGAGGTCACAGACCCGACTCCAAGGTCCGGACCAGGATCGCGCCGCAGTTCTCGCACTGGATGACTTCGTCCTCCGGCGCGGCCTTGATCTCGCTGACCGTGTTGCGGTCCAGCTCCAGCTGGCAGGCGCCGCAGCGGCGGGCCCGCAGCAGCGCCGCCCCGATGCCCTTGTGCTCGCGGACGCGCTCGTACAGCTTGAGCAGCGGCTCCGGGAAGCGCGGCACGAGCTTCTCGCGGTCTTCGGCGCGGCGCGCGCGGGTGGTGTCGAGGTCCTTGAACGCCTCGTCACGGCGGGCGATCGCGGCGGCGACCTCGGCTTCGGCCTTGTCGACCTCGGCGCCGGTGCGCTGCGCGTCCAGGCCGAGGGCCTCGCGCTGCTCCATCAGCTCCAGCAGGTCGTCCTCCAGCGCGCTCTGGCGGCGCTCCAGCGACTGCAGCTCGTGCTCGATGTCGGTCATCTGCTTCGCGTTCACCGTGCCGGAGGCCAGGAGCTTGCGGTCGCGGTCCTCGCGGGCGCGCACCGACTCGATCTCCTTCTCCTGCCGGGCGATCTCGCGGTCGAGGTCGGAGGCGGCGGTCTCCACCGACACGAGCGCGTCGCGGCGCTCGCGGACGGTCTTCTCTCCCGCGTCGATCTCGGCCAGCTCGGGCAGGGTGCGACGGCGGTGCGCGGTGCGCGAGAGCTCGGCGTCCACCTTGGCGAGCTCGAGCAACTGGCGCTGCACGGCGGGTTCGGCCTTCACGGTGCTCCTCTTAGATCGATGTGCGCTCGGCGCGGACGTTCCACGGGTCGGTGCGCCGCGTGGAGACGTGAACGTCGACGTTACCCGCAAAGGCGTCGGCCACGAGCGCCGAGGCTTGCCCGCACCAGGGCCATTCGCTGGCCCAGTGGGTCAGCCCGACCAGCGCGGGCACCGGGCCGCGGCCGGCGAGGTGCTCGCCGGCGGGGTGATGCCGCAGGTCGGCGGTGACGAAGGCGTCGACACCGGCCTCGGTGGCCTGCTTGAGGTAGGAGTCCCCGGCCCCGCCGGAGACGGCGACGGTGCGGATCGGCCGGTCGGCGTCGCCCGCGCCGAGCACGCCGGGCACGGTCGCCGGGAGGGCGTCCGCGACGCGCTGGACGAACACCGCGAACGGCTCCGGCTCGGGCAGCTCGCCGATCCGGCCGATGCCGGTGACGCCGTCGGCCTTCGGCTCCAGGGGGCCGGTGACGCGGAGGCCGATCGCCTGCGCGAGGGCGTCCGAGACGCCGGGGTCGGCGGAGTCGGCGTTGGTGTGCGCGCAGTAGAGGGCGATGCCTTCGCGGATCATCCGGTGGACGAGCGCGCCCTTGGCGGTGTCGGCCGGGACGCCGTGCACCCCGCGCAGCAGCAGCGGGTGGTGCGCGACGATCAGCTGCGCGCCGAGCTCGACGGCTTCGTCGACGGTCTCGGCGACGGGGTCGACGCAGAACAGCACGCGGCGCACGGGTTCGGCGGGATCGCCGCAGACGAGGCCGACGGCGTCCCACGACTCGGCGAGCTCGGGCGGGTAGGCCCGTTCCAGCACGGAGATGACTTCGGAAAGGGCGGGCACGCGGTGATTTTCGCATGTAGCGTTCCGGGCCATGCGCCTTCGGTCCCTGCTCGTCACGGTGACGGCGGTCCTCGCCGCGTCGCCGCTCTTCGCGGCCCCGGCATCGGCTTCGGTGCCGTCGTTGTGGCGGCTGACGGACCTGGCGGCCCAGCGGGTCGCGATCGCCGACCAGGTGGCGGCGGCCAAGTACGGGACGCCGTCGCCGATCGACGACCCGGTGCGGGAGCAGCAGATCTACGACTCGGTGGCGTCGCGCGCCCCGGGTCTCGGCCTCGACCCGGCGGACGCGGTGCGGTTCTTCCGCGCCCAGATCGAGGCGAACAAGCTGGTGCAGCGCGGCCTCTACGCGCGTTGGGACGCGCACCCGTCGGAAGTCCCTTCGCCGCGGCCGGACCTTTCGCGGATCCGCCCGGTGATCGACGGGCTCAACACGGGGCTGCTGACGGAACTGGCGGCGACGGTGCCGGTGCGGGCCGCGCGGACGTGCCCGCTGCAGCAACTGGTGACGGCGGACGTGGTGGACGTCTTCCACCGGTTCGACGCGCTGCACGTGCGGGCGCTCGCCGAGGCGACGTCGGCGACCTGCACGGCGGGGTAGGGCGCCCCGGCGGCGTCAGGGCCGCCGCGGCGCCGGGTGGGGTCAGTTGCAGTTGCCGCAGCAGCCACAGCCCTGACCGGTGCACTTCGAGCAGCACCCGTGCATGATCGCTCTCCTTCCGGTTCGCGTCCTCGCCCGATCGACGCTAAGTGGGCGCCATCGGCCGCGGATACCGCCGAGCGGGCGGGTGACCGGGTGAACCCGGTGGTTACGCACGGGCCTCGCGGCCCGGGCGGGGTCGGCCGGTGGTTACGCTCGGGGCGTGCCGCACATCGTCTTCGTCTGCTCCGGCAACATCTGCCGCTCTCCGATGGCCGAGCTGGTGTTCCGGGCCGGGCTCGACGAGGCCGGGCTCGGGGACGCCGTGCACGTCACCAGTGCCGGCACCGGTCCGTGGCACGCCGGGGAGCCCGCCGACAAGCGGGCCCGCGCGACGCTCAAGGCGCACGGCTACCCCACCTCCCACGTCGCGTCCGAGGTGTCCGACGAGGACCTCGCCGCCGACCTGCTGCTGGCCGCGGACGAGGGGCACCTCGAGTTCCTGCGCGCGCGGGTCGACGACCCGGGCAAGGTGCGGCTGCTGCGGTCGTTCGACCCGTCGGCCCCCGAGGGCGCCGAGGTCCCGGACCCCTACTACGGCGGCGACGACGGCTTCGAAGACGTTCTCGGCATGGTCGAGCGCACGGTCCCCGGGTTGCTGGACTGGGTCCGCACCCATGCGTGATCGGCGTCGCAGGCGCGCGGTGTCCTGATCCACTCGGCCGGCGGGACCGCCACCGTGACCGTGGGTGGGCGGACCGCCGGAGTCACCGCGCTCGTGCCGGAACCTCGTCCTGGCCCGGCTGGACGCACCCGTCTTCACCGTCGCCCCGGGCGCCGGGGTGATCACGGACGTCTGCGTCGCCGGGAACCCGAGGCGGCAGTGGCGGCTGGACCGCTGACGCCGGGTTCGCCCCGCCCGGGTGGTTCGTCCGGCCTCCGTCACCGGTGACGGAGGTCGGCGGGCGGCCCGGGCGGGGCACGGCCTACCGTGGTGGGGTGCGGTTGCGGTTCCTGCTGAAGCCCGGGTGGCTGGCTCTGACGGCGGTGGTGTTCACCTTCGCCATCTGCTGCTTCACCCTGCTCTCGCCGTGGCAGTTCAGCCGCAACACCGAGCGGGAGCAGCAGAACGCCGCGCTGGAGACGTCGTTCACCGCCGCGCCGGTGCCGCTCGCGCAGCTGCTGCCGCCGGGGAGCGTGCCCGGTCAGCACACCGAATGGCACCTCGTCTCGATCACCGGCCAGTACCTGCCGGACAAGGAAGTCATCGCGCGGCTGCGGACGGTCCAGGGCGAAGGCGCCTTCGAAGTCTTGACGCCGATGCGGACCACCGACGGCACGGTCGTGCTGATCGACCGCGGGTACGTCCGGCTGGACAGCAAGTCGGCCGCGCTGCCGTTCGCGCCGCCGCCGGCCGGGACCGTCTCCGTGACCGCCCGGGTGCGGGCCGACGAGACCGACCCCAAGAACCGCGCCGCCTTCGCCGACGCCTCCACCGGCGGACGGCTGCAGAGCTACGTCGTCGACTCGCGGGTCGTCGCGCGGGCGGGCGGGCTCGACATCCGGCCGGGGTACTTCCAGCTCGACGTCGGCCAGCCCGGGGTGCTCGGCGCGCTGCCGCTGCCGCAGACGGACTCGGGACCGTTCCTGTCGTACGCGCTGCAGTGGATCGCCTTCGGCGCGATGGCGCTGCTCGGCTGGCTGTACTTCACCGTGCGCGAGTTGAAGCCGGGCGGGGCGCTGGACACCTCCGCCGCGGCGCCGGCGCGGCGGAAGTCCGTCGCGGAGATCCTCGCCGAGGACGAACTCGCCGAAAGTGGCCATCAGAAGTAGGCCGGAAATGGCCCTGTGGTGAGGCCACTTGCGGTGGTGATACTCGGGTCATGCTGATCCACCCGTGGGATGCGCCGTCCGGCTCCGAGTGGCGGGAGTGGCTGGCCGCGCACGACTTCGGCCAGCTGATCGCCGGCGGCCGCGGCCGGGACCTGCCCGTGGTGACGCCGGCGCACTTCGCGTTCGACGGCGAAGGCACGATCGTCACGCACCTGGCCCGGCCGAACCCGATCTGGCCGCTGCTGGAGGAGCACCCGCGAGCGCTGCTGACGGTGCTCGGCGACTACACGTACATCCGCGCGGACTGGAACACGACCGGGGACCCGGCTCTCGGCGTCCCGACGTCGTACTACGCGACGGTGCAGCTCGAAGGGGACGTCCGGCTGGTCGACGACCCGGCGGCGAAGGCGGCACTGCTCGACGAGCAGTTGCGGCACTTCGAGCCGGACGGCGCCCGGGCCCCGGTGAGCGCGGACCGGGACGCCCCGGACCGGCGGTTGCTGCCGGGGATCCGCGGGATCGAGTTGACGATCACCGGCGTCCGGGCGAAGTTCAAGTTCGGCGGCAACAAGACGGCCGAGGACCGCGAGCGGATCGGGGCCCGGCTGGCCGCGCGGGGCGGACCGCTGGACGACGAAGCCCGGGCCCAGTTGCGGCGGCGGGGCTGAGTCAGCGGCGCCTGAAGCCCACCAGAACGGCGACCACCACCGAAGTCGCCCCCGCGAGCCAGCCCACCACCCGTGACAGCTCCACCGCGCGCGTCACGTGCCCCGCGTCGGGGTTGCGGCCCACGCCCAGCACCGGCAGCTCCAGCACCCCGTGCGGGTACACCGTCCGCCCGCCGACGCGGATCTCCAGCGCTCCGGCGAACGCCGCCTCGACGCGACCGGCGTTCGGGCTCGGGTGGGCGATCGTGTCGCGGCGCCAGGCCCGCCACGCGCCGCCGGCCGAGCCGCCGACCACCGGGGCCGCCAGCACCGTCAGCCCCGCCGCCACGCGGGTCGGGACCAGGTGGACCAGCTCGTCGGCCCGGTCCACCGCCCAGTGCCCGCGCCGGCCGACGCGGGACCGGCGCAGCAAGCTCACCGCCCGCGCGCCCAGCAGCCCCGGCACGCCCGCCAGCGCGCCCCACACCAGCGGAGCCACCACCGCGTCCGACGTGTTCTCCGCCAGCGTCTCCACCGACGCCCGGGACAGCGCGATCGCGCCCAAGCCGTCCGCCACCCGGGGGTCCAGTTCGGACAGCGTGGCCCGGGCCGGTTCGAAGCGGCACTCCTCCAGGTCGCGGGCCAGTTCCGTGCCCTGCTGGGCCAGGCCCGCCGCGCCGAGGACCGCCCAGGTCGTCACCGCGGTCGCCGTGGCCTGCACCAAGGGGCGGCCGCGGCTCGCCCGCTCCAGCGCCGCCCCGCACGCGACCAGCACGCCCGCGACCACGACCGCCGGCCGGCGCGGGAGACGCCGGAACGCCGTCACCGGCAGGCGGCGGCGGGGGTCGCCGAGGGCGCCGTCGGCCGCCACGCCCAACACCAGTCCGATCGCGCGCGCCGCGCTCACCCGTGCCCCCCGGCGGAAGAAAGTCCAGTTCCCACCGGAGGCTACTCGGCCTCGGCCGGCCCCTCCGCCACCAGGGCAGCGATCTCGTCCCGGGCTTGGACGACGATGTCGCGCATCGCCCGCTCCGCCCGGTCCGCGTCCCCCGCCGCCACCGCCGCGGCCACCTCGACGTGCAGCGCCACCGCCTCGGGCTGCGGCTCCGGCGGCATCAGGCCGTGCCCGGTCCGCCCGGTGAGCACCTCCGCGACGACGTCCGACAGCTGCCCGAACATCGGGTTGCGGGACGCGGCGAGCAGCAGGTCGTGGAAGGCGATGTCGAAGCCGAGGAACGCCGAGAGGTCGCGGGCGCGGGCCGTCCGCGCCAGCCGCTCCCCCAGCGCGCCCAGCCGGCCGCGCTCCTCGGGCGTCGCGCGCAGGGCCGCGTACCGCGCCGCGCACGGCTCGATCGCCGACCGGAGCTCGTTCAGCGTGGCCAGCGCCGCCGGGCGGGCCGGCCCGTCGAGCTGCCAGCGGATCAGCCGCGGGTCGTAGTGGTTCCACTCCGCCGGCTCCCGGACGATCACGCCGACCCGGCGCTTGCTGGTGGTCAGCTGCATCGTCTCCAGCACGCGGACGACTTCGCGGGCGACGGTCCGCGAAGCGCCGAAGCGTTCTTGAAGGTCTTCCGAGCGCAGCACGCTGCCCGGCTCAAGGGAACCGTTCGCGATCGCCGCACCGAGGGCGTCCAGGACCTGCTCATGCCTCACCCCCGGCAACTTAGCCGTCTGATTCGATTAAGTAGTACTTCATCTTGAATAAGTAGTACTTTTGAGTTTCACTCACCTGGGCACAACGAAGTGGGAGGTGCGGATGACCGTCATCGTGGTGATGGGGGTGTCAGGCTCCGGGAAGACGACGATCGGCACGGCACTCGCCGAGGCCCTGGGCGTCGAGTACGCGGAAGCGGACACGTTCCATCCGAAGGCCAACATCGAGAAGATGACCGCCGGCACGCCGCTGACGGACGAGGACCGCGCGCCCTGGCTCGAAGCCATCGCCGGCTGGATCCGCGAGCACCAGGCCACCGGCGGCGTCGTGACGTCCTCCGCGCTCAAGCGCCGGTACCGGGACGTCCTGCGCACCGGCGGCGACGTCTGGTTCGCCCACCTGCAGGTCGACCGCGCGCGGCTGGCCGAGCGGATGAAGACCCGGAAGGGCCACTTCATGCCGGTGTCGCTGCTGGACTCGCAGCTCGCCGACCTCGAACCGCTCCAGCCGGACGAGGCCGGCGTCGTCCTCGACAACTCCAGCGGCACCCCGGAAGAGATCACCGAAGCCGCGCTGACCGCCTTCCGGGAGCACGCGTGAACGCCGTCCTCGCCGCCGGCTGGACCGGCCACGACACCCGCCTGATCATCGCGACGGTCGTCGCGATCGCCGTCATCGTCGTGCTGATCACGAAGGTGAAGCTGCACCCGTTCCTGTCGCTGACGATCGGGTCGCTCGCGCTCGGCCTCATCGCCGGGCTGCCGATCACCAAGGTGATCGAGACCTTCAGCAAAGGCGTCGGCAGCACGGTCGCCTCCGTCGGCATCCTGATCGCCCTTGGCGCGATGCTCGGCAAGCTGCTGGCCGACTCCGGCGGCGCCGACCAGATCGTCGACACCGTGCTCGGCAAGGCCCGCGGGGCCGCGCTGCCGTGGGCGATGGCCCTGGTCGCCGCCCTGATCGGGTTGCCGATGTTCTTCGAGATCGGCCTGGTCATGCTGATTCCGGTGGTGCTGCTGGCGGTCAAGCGCACCGGGAAACCTCTGATGCTGCTGGGCATTCCCGCCGTCGCCGGGCTTTCCGTGCTGCACGGCCTGGTCCCGCCGCACCCCGGCCCGCTCGCCGCGGCCGGCGCGCTGAACGCGAACGTCGGCGTCACGCTGGCGTTCGGCCTGCTCGTCGGCATCCCGACGCTGGTCGTCGCGGGCCCGCTGTTCGGCAAGGTCGCGGCCCGGCTGGTGCCGGACGCCGTCGCCCCCGAGCGGCTGATCCCCGAACGCGCCGACACGGACAAGCCGCGGCCGAGCTTCGCCGCGACGCTCACGACGGTGCTGCTGCCGGTCGTGCTGATGCTGGCGAAAGCGCTCTCGGACATCCTGCTGGCCAAGGACAACCAGGCGCGCAAGGTCTTCGACTTCGTCGGCGACCCGCTGATCGCGCTGCTCGCGGCGGTCCTGGTCGGCATGGTGCTGCTCGGCCGCCCGGCCGGGCTCGGCCGCGAAAAGCTGTCCACTGTGGTCGGTGACTCGCTCGGCCCGATCGCCGGCATCATCCTGATCGTCGGCGCGGGCGGCGGCTTCAAGCAGACCCTGGTCGACGCCGGCGTCGGCGACGTCATCACCGGCCTGGCCAAGGACGCGAACCTGTCCCCGCTGCTGCTCGGCTGGCTGGTCGCGGTGGCGATCCGCCTGGCGACGGGCTCGGCCACGGTCGCCACCGTCTCGGCGGCGGGCATCGTGGCCCCGCTGGCGGCGACGATGGACCCGTCGCAGAGCGCGCTGCTGGTCCTCGCGATCGGCGCCGGGTCGCTGTTCTTCTCGCACGTCAACGACGCCGGGTTCTGGCTGGTCAAGGAGTACTTCGGGCTCTCGGTCGGGCAGACGCTGAAGAGCTGGTCGGTGATGGAGACGCTGATCTCGGTGGTCGCGATCGCGCTGATCCTGCCGCTGTCGCTGGTCGTCTAGCCGTGGTGACCATGGCCGCCACCCACCGCGGGTGGCGGCCTTTTTCACTCGTTGACATGTGACCTTTTGGTCACCTATTCTCGCTGACGTGCCCGACGACGACCTGGTGTTCAAGGCGCTGGCGGATCCCACCCGCCGGTTCCTGCTCGACCTGCTCTTCGAGCGTGACGGCCGCACGCTCACCGAGCTGGAGACCCAGGTGGAGATGACCCGCTTCGGCGTCATGAAGCACCTGAAGCTCCTTGAAGAAGCCGGGCTCGTCGTCGCCAGGAAGGAAGGCCGCGAGAAGCGGCACTTCCTCAACCCCGTCCCGATCCGCCAGATCCACGACCGGTGGATCGACAAGTACACCGAGCGCCGGGTCACCGCGCTCCTCGACCTCAAGAACGAGCTGGAAGGCGAAGAACCATGACGAACACCGTGCAGGTCCACCGCGTCTACATCAAGGCCACCCCGGAGCGCATCTGGGAGGCCATCACCAAGCCCGAGTGGACGCGGAAGTACGGCTACACCGGCCTCGCCGACTTCGACCTCAAGGCCGGCGGTAAGCACCGGACCCGGCCGACGCAGGAGTTCGTCGACGCCGGGTTCACCGGCGACCTCGTCGACGGCGAGGTCGTCGAAGTCGACCCGCCGCGCAAGCTCGTCATCACCTGGAAGCTGCTGATGAGCCCCGAGCTCGCCGAAGAGCCCTACACGACCCTCACCTACGACATCGAAGAGACGAAGACCGCGGGCACCCGGCTCACCGTCACCCACGACGTCACCGGCGCGCCGAACACGGCCGCCCTGGTAGGCGGGCAGATGGAGGACGTCGACGCCGGGCCGGGCGAGAACGCCGGTGGCGGCTGGGCCTGGGTGCTCTCGGACCTCAAGTCGCTGCTGGAGACCGGCGAGGTCCTGGTCCCGGCGCCGTAAGGGGGTCTGGCGGAGCCTGTCCCGCGCCGCTTCGGGACAGGCTCCACCAGAGTCTTCAGACGCGCTGGGTCGCCGCCTTCAGGGCCGCCTTCGCGGCCTCGGGCGCCCCCAGCGTGTCGAGTCCGAACAAGGCCGCGCCCACCACGGGGTTGACGTCGACGACCCGGACCACCGCGCGCGGCGCCACCTTCAGGCACCGCTTCTCGATCTCCGCGATCACCGGCGTGCCGACGCCGGTCAGGACGCCGCCGCCGAGGACGATCTCCGGGGCGTCCTCGGTCAGGTCCAGCTCGCGGAGGATCACCGCCGCGAACACGCTGACCTCTTCGACGAATCGCGTCACGATGTCCTGCGCGACCTCGTCGCCGGCCGCCGCGACTTCGAACAGCAGCGGGCAGAGGCCGTGGATCGACGCCGGGTCGATCTCCTCGAAGTGCAGGCCCTGCACGACGTCCAGCAGCGTCGGCTTCCCGAAGTAGGCCGCCACCGCCGGCCTCAGCGAGGTCCGCGGGCCGCGGCCGTCCTCGGCGCGCACGGCCCACCACAGGGCCTCCTCGCCGAGCCGGTAGCCGCCGCCCCAGTCGCCGGAAATCTTGCCCAGCGCGGGAAAGCGGTGCACGCGGCCGTCGGGGCCGACGCCGGCGCCGTTGATCCCGGCGCCGCAGACGACCGCGACGCCCACCCCCGCACTGCCCGCCCGGAGCAGCGCGAGGGTGTCGTTGCCGACGGTCAGCGTGTCGCTCCAGCCGCGCGCCGCCAGGGCCGCGTGCAGCACCTCTTCTTCCCGGGGGAAGTCGAGGCCCGCCAGGTACGCCGAGGTGTGCACCGCGGACGGCCTCCCGTCGAACGCGGGATACGCCTCGAGCACCAGTTCTTCCAGCGCCGCCACACAGCCGGCGACGCCGATGTTCTGCGGCGACGCGCCGGGGCCGCGTGCGGATCCCAGCACGACACCGTCTTGCGAGATCACCAGGACCTCGGTCTTGCTGTTGCCGCCGTCGATCGCGATGATGGCAGGCTTCATCCGCGTGCCCAGGGCAGGTACTCGCGGTTGATCTGCACGAGCGAATCGGCGAGCGTGTCGGCCTTCGAGTACTGCCCGACCAGCGGGTGTGCCAGCAGGGCGTCGGCCACGCGGTCGCGGCCACCCTTCAGCGCCGCCTCCAGCGCGAGGAACTCATACGCCGTGGTCGCCGCGATCAGGCCGGAGAAGTTCGGCTCGACCGGCGGCTGCGGGATCGGCGCAGCACCCTTTGAGTCCACAGTGGATCGAACCTCGATGACGGCGTCGTCCGGCAGGAACGGGAAGGTGCCCTCGTTGCGGACGTTCACCACGTGCTCCTCGGCCGGGCCGCCCGCGGTCAGCGCGTGCACCAGCTGCACGGCGGCCTCCGAGTAGTACGCGCCGCCGCGCTTCTCGAGGGACTCCGGCTTGGTGTTCTGCTCCGGGTCGAGGTAGATCTTCAACAGCTCTTCCTCGACATCGGAGACGACGTCGGCGCGCGGGCGTTCGGTGCGCTGCTTGGTGACCTGCTCGTCGTGCGCGTAGAAGTACTTCAGGTAGTACGACGGCACGACGTTCAGCCGCCGCAGCCACTTCTGGGGCACGCTGACCTCGGTGGACAGGTAGTCCAGGTGGTGCTCCAGCAGCTCGGGCAGCCGGTCGACGCCGTCGACGAGCGCGCCGCGCTCCCAGCTCAGGTGGTTGAGGCCGGTGTGGACGAGCTTGACGTCGTCCGCGCCGACGCCCAGGAGCCGGCCGAACTGCCGCTGCAGGTTGATCGCGACGTTGCACAGGCCGACCGCGCGGTGCCCCTCGTTGAGCAGGGCCCGCGTGACGATGCCGACCGGGTTGGTGAAGTTGACGATCCACGTGTCGTCGCCGGCGATCTTGCGGACGCGGTCGGCGATGTCCAGCACCACCGGCACCGTGCGCAGCGCCTTCGCCAGCCCGCCCGCGCCGGTCGTCTCCTGGCCGACGCAGCCGCAGGCGTGCGGGAACGTCTCGTCCGAGCGCCGCGCCCGCTGCCCGCCGACGCGCAGCTGGATCAGCACGGCGGAAGCGCCGTCGACGCCCTCTTCGAGCGACTGCGTGGTCTTGACCCGCGCGGGGTGCCCGGCGTGGTCGAGCAGGCGCTGGCTGAACCCGCCGACGGCCTCGACGCGGTAGGCGTCCGGGTCGACCAGCACGATCTCGTCGACGTCCAAAGTGGACCGGCGGCCGGCGATCCCGTCGATCAGTTCCGGCGTGTAGGTGGACCCGCCACCGACGACTGCCAGCTTCATCCCTTGACCCCCGTGAATGTGATGCCCTTGACGAACGACTTCTGCGCGAAGATGAACAGCACGATCACCGGCGCCATGATCAGCGCGGTGGCCGCCATCGTCATGTTCCACTCGACGTGGTGCATGCCGCGGAAGGACGCGATGGCCAGCGAAAGCGGCCAGTGGTCCTGGTTCTCGCCGGTGTAGAGCAGCGGCCCGAAGTAGTCGTTCCAGGTGAACAGGAAGCAGAACATGGCGGTGGCCGCGATCCCGGGCTTGGCCATCGGGATGAGCACGCGGTACATCGCCTGGAACTCGTTGCAGCCGTCGATCTTCGCCGCTTCGAGGTAGTCCTTCGGAATGGTGAGGAAGAACTGGCGGAGCAGGAAGATCGAGAAGGCGTCGAAGAAGAAGTACGGCACGATCAGCGGAACGAGCGTGCCGGTGAGGCCCATCCGCACCCACAGGTCGTACAGCGGCACGACGGTGACCTGCGGCGGCAGCAGCATCGCCGCCACGGTCAGCATGAAGAACAGGTTCTGCCCGCGCCACTTGAGCTTCGCCAGCGCGTAGGCCGCCGGAATCGCCGAAAGCAGCGCACCCGCGGTGGCCAGCGCCGAATACAGCAGGCTGTTGCCGAAGTATTCGAGCAGCGGCGCTTTCTGGAACACCTTGACGAAGTTCTCGAAGTGCCATTCGCTCGGCCACAGGCTCGCCGTCATCGCCTGGTCGCTCTTCATCACCGCGGTGAGGAAGACGAACAGCAGCGGCAGCATGAAGATCACGCCGAGCGCGATCCCGATCGCGTGGGTGGCGACGAAGGACAGCCGCTTGTCCCAGGTGCGCTTGAACCGCACGCGCGGCGGCACGGACACCGGCGGCTTGCGCGCGGTGTCGGACAGCGTGATCATGCCCCCTCCTCCTGGTGCTGGGACTTCCGCAGCTGCCGCACGAGGATCCAGGTGAACCCGGAGCTCACGATGAACAGCAGGACGGCCATCGCGGCCGCGTAACCCATGTTGAAGTAGCGGAAACCCTGTACGTACAGCCAGATCGGGTAGGTCAGCGTCGAGTTCTGCGGTGCCCCGATGAGCTTCGAGTTGCCGGCGACGTCCGCGGTACCCGCGCTCGCCGAGGCCGCCACGATCGCCTGGGTGAAGAACTGCAGCGCGTAGATGATCGAGTTGACCACGCCGAACAGCAGCACGGGCGAGATCGACGGCAGCGTGACGTGCCAGAACCGGCGGATCGGGCCGGCGCCGTCGAGCTCGGCGGCCTCGTACTGCTCGGTCGGGACGTCCAGCAGCGCGGCCAGGATGATGATCATCAGCTCGCCGGAGCCCCACAGCGCGAGCAGCGTCAGCGCGGGCTTCGACATCGCCGGGCTGTTGAACCACAGGCCGCCGTCGATGCCGACGAGCCGCAGGAACCGGTTGACCGGGCCGAACTCCGGGTTGAACACGAAGACGAACGCCAGCGTCGCCGCCGCGGGCGGGGCGAGGGTCGGCAGGTAGCACAGGGTGCGGACCAGCCCGACACCCGACTTGAGCCGCGAGATCACCGAGGCGATGCCGAGGGAGAACACCACCCGGCAGACCGTCAGGACGACCACCAGCCACAGCGTGTTGTACGCGGCCGTGCCCACCAGGGGCTCGGTGGTGAACATCCGGATGTAGTTGTCGAAGCCGATGAACTGCGGCGGGTTGATCAGGTCGTAGCGGGTGAAGGAGTAGTAGACCGTGGCGATCAGCGGGTAGCCGAAGAAGATCAGGAACCCGAGGAACGCCGGGGCCATGAAGAACAGGACGGTCCGGCGGCGCTTGGCCCGGCGGGCCCCCGCCCGCGCCTTGCTCGGCGCGGACGGGGAACCCTGGGGTTTGACCGGGACGGCGGTGGAGGTCATCCGCCCGCGCCCTTCTGCTTGAGCTCGTCGTCGATCTGGGCGTCGACCTTCGCCAGGCCCGCGGTCAGGTCGGGCACCGAGCCGGCCTGCCACTTCTCGGCGAAGTCGTTGACCGCCTTGAGGTGCGCGTCGCCGATCGGGGTGGTCTGGTTGGCGACCAGCTTGCCGCTGTCGTAGATGTCGAGGAACGTCTTGAACTGCGGCTGCAGGTCCAGCTTCGGCGAGGTCAGCGACGCCTTGGTGCTGGGCACGTTCTTCAGGCCGTTGGCCATGTCCACCAGGGTGTCGGTGTCCAGGGTGACCTGCTTGATGAGCTCCCACGCGGCACCGGGGTTCTTGGCGCCCTTGGGGATCGCGATGATCGTGCCGGTGGTGAAGCCACCGCCGTAGTGGTCGGCCATGCTGTCCAGCACCGGCGCGGGCGCGGTGGCGTAGTTGACGTTCGGCGCCTGGTCCTTGAGGAACGCCGTGCGGAACTCGCCGTCGTAGATCATCGCCAGCTTGCCCTTGTGGAAGCCGTTGTCGGCGGAGTACTCGTCACCGAGGCCGGCCTTGAACTGCTCGACCTTGTCGTGCCCGCCCAGGAAGTCGATCATCTTCTTCTGGAACTCGAACATCGCCTTCCAGCCGGGGTTGCTGGCGAGGTCGGACTTGCCGTCCGGGCCGAGGAACGGCGCGCCGAAGTTCGGCGCCCAGTATTGGGCCTGGTTGGCGTAGAACGGCATCGAGGGCAGGAAGCCGGCGACCTTGATCGAGCCGTCCGGGTTGAACTCGGTGAGCTTCTTGGCGTCCTCGAACCACTCCGTGGTCGTCTTCGGCGGCGAGGTGATGCCCTTCGCCGCGAACATGTCCTTGTTGTAGTAGAGCCCGTAGACGTCGGCGAGCATCGGCATCGCGCACCGCTTGCCCTGGTACTCGGTGTAGTTGCGGACCGCTTCGGGGATCTGGTTCAGGTCGATCTTGTCGCGGTCGATGTAGGGCTTGAGGTCCTGGAAGCTGCCGGTGGAGCACCAGGCGCCGAGGTTGTCGGTGTAGAAGGAGATCGCGACGTCGGGCGGGTTGCCGCCGCGGATCGACTGGGTGAGCTTGTCGTCGTCCTGGTTGCCCTCGTGCTTGATCTCGATGTTCGGGAACTTCGCCTTGAGCTTGTTCAGGCCCGCGGTGACCACGCCGTACTCGCGGTCGGTGAACTTGGAGTACACGGTGAGCGTGAGCTTGTCGTCCTTGCCGGGCGCGGCGGCCGCGTCACCCCCGCTCGGGGCGGCGGCGCCGGAACAGGCGCTGGTCAGCAAGACGGACGCCGCGGCGGCGGCCACCAGCAGGGCGCCACGGCGGGTCCGGGTGGTCGGGGGCATGGCCCTCCTCCTCATCGGTTGGGGCTACTCGGTCGGGGACGGGTGCTGTCGCCCTCGGGCCGGCGCGACCCGAGGAGCGTGGGGGTGACGACGCCGAAGACGTCCTCACGGGTGGTGGCGAGCGCCGACTGGAGGGCGCCCGCGCGAACGGCGTTGCCCTGCACGGAAGCGCAGCCGACGGGCGTGCGCGGCAGGACGAGTTCGTGCAGCTTGTCCTGCACGAGCGCGGCGAACTCCTCGCCGCCGGCCCGGCTGGTGTCGCCGCAGAGGAGGACGAGCTGCGGATCGGCGACGGCGACGAGGTTGGCGACGCCACCGGCGACCCTCCTGGCGAGATCGTGCCGGAAGGGGTGGTCCGGTCCGGTCTTCGCGACGGCGTCCCAGGCGGTGTCGGCCTGGATGCCGTGGGCGGCGGCGAGCCGGCAGATGGCGGGCGAGTCGACCAGGTTGCCGAACCGGGCGCCGGCCGCGGGCCAGACGTCGCCGGTGTCCACGGTGGCCGGATCGGGTACCCGCATCCAGTCGATTTCGCCGCCCCCGCCGGTGGCTCCGCGCAGCAGCCGCCGTCCGATGACGACGGCACCGCCGACGCCTTCGGACAGCCAGACCATGACGAAGTCGTCGACGTCCTGCGCCATCCCGACAGTCATCTCCTCGACGGCGACCAGGTTGACGTCGTTCTCGATGAGCACGTCGACGCCGAGTTCGTCGGACAGTTTCTGCGGGACGTCGAAGCCGAGCCAGCCGGGGATGTGCGGCGCGGAGGAGAGCAGGCCGGTCCGCGGATCGAACGCCCCCTGCGCGCCGATCACCACGTGGGCCAGGTCTTCGCGCTTGATCCCGGCTTCTTCGGCGACCCTCTGGAGGGCCTCGCCGAAGGTCCCGACGACGTCGGCACCCGCGTGCACGGGCAGCGGCGTCCGGTGTTCGGCGAGCACGATCCCGGCGACATCGGCGACGACGAAGTCGGCAACGTGCGGCGTCAGATCGACGGCGGCGACGAAGGCGAGGCTCCCGTTGGCCGCCCAGAGCTGGGCGCGGGGCCCCCGGCCGCCGCCCCGCACACCGGCTTTGGTGACGAGGGTGTCCTGCTCGAGCCGGGTGAGCAGCTGGGCGGTGGCGGGTTTGGAGAGGCCGATGGCGAGCTCGAGTTCGGCCCGCGTGAGCGGCCCCTCCCGCAGGAGGACCTCGATGGCGGCGCGATCGTTGATCTCGCGCAGCATCCGCGGGCTACCGGCTCGCACTCGTTCCTCCGGACTTAATTAGGATACTTTACAGACGGTTTCCGGGGACTGTAGTGAGCCGGGGCACAGCCGTCAACGGTCTCGCGAAACGGGGAGATAACGCTTGGAGGCGCGTTGGGCCAGGCGGACGCCGTACCGGTGAACGAGTTACGCCGAACCGGCCGGACCCGGCCAAAGGTTCGCGGTCGCCTCAAGCGCCCCAATGTGGCGTTGGTTGCGCTCAACGCACCCAATGTGGC
>NZ_JBSGJD010000064.1:0-40046 GCF_053605405.1 Amycolatopsis sp. NPDC003861 | reverse complement strand
TGGCGGCCCGGCGGCTGCGCGCTGTGGTGAGCCCGGCGGCCACGCGCTGTGGTGAGCCCGGCGGCCACGCGCTGTGGGGCCCGGCGACCGCCCGCTGCGGGGAGCCCGGCGGCCGCGCGCCAGCGCGCCGAGCGCATCTCCCCGCTCCGGCCTCACCCCGCCCGACCACCTCACCTCACGGTCCTCGAACCCGGGCCTCACCCCGCCAACAGCCGGCGCACCGCGCCCGGTGGCGCTCCCGCGTGCTCGCGAACCGTCCGGGTCAAGTGCGCCTGGTCCGCGAACCCCAGCTCGGCCGCCAGCCTCGCCAGCTCCTGCTCCCCCTCCTCCAACCGCTCCAGCGCGCGACCCACCCGGACCCGATTGCGATACCGCGTCAGCGAAACCCCGACCTCCCTCGGGAACGCCCGGCTCAACCGGTACGGCGACACCCCCAGCGACTCCGCCAGCGAAAACAACCCTGCCGCCGAGGGGTCGTCCGCCACGATCGCCTCGCGGGCTCGGGCCACCCACGCGCCGTCGTCCGGCGATGACCGCCGCGACGAGTGCCCGATCGCCGCTCCCACCAACACCAGCAGCTGTTCCGCCAGCGCGTAGTCCGGGTCGGCCGCCGACGCCACCACGCGCCGGTGGGCCAGCTCGAGCGCGCCGTCCACGTACACCGTCGGCGGCACCTCCCTCTCTCCCGCCAGGCGGTGCCACAACGGCGACCCGAACTCCACCGACGTGCAGACGTCTCCGCCCGCCGGGTGGGCGAAACGCTCCTCGTCGCCCGGGGCCGCCAGGTACGCCGCCGTCGGGTCGGCGTCCGCCGTCCGTCCGCGGACCCGGCGGCGGAACCGGCCCCGGCGCACGAGCACCATCCGGTGGCCGGACGACACCTCCGCCGGCGACCAGCCGGTGTGGTCGTCGGCGCACCGGACCACGCTCACCGAGTACCCGGCGCCGGCCACGACTTCGACTGCTTCCCGCACGCCCCGGACTGTACGCCGGGGGTACGACACTTTCCGGCCCGCAAGGATCTTCAAGACCGCACCCCGGGACGGCGGGCAGGCTGCCGCACGACGAAAGGAGCCATCCGTGCCCGCAGAACTCACCACCGTCGTCCTCGACTGCGCCGATCCGGCCGCGCTCGCCGCCTTCTACGGCAAGGCACTCGGCTGGGAGGTCACTTACCAAGACGACGACACCGTCCAGCTCGGCGGCGGCCCGGTCGGCCTCGGCTTCCAGCGCGTCGCGGGCTACCGCGGCCCCGCGTGGCCGGACGACGCCAAGCACGCCCACCTCGACCTCCGGGTCGGCGACCTCGCCGGCGCCACCGGGGAGTTCCTGGCGCTCGGTGCCACCAAGCCGGACTTCCAGCCCGGCGGCGGCGACTGGGTCGTCCTGCAGGACCCCGAGGGGCACCTCTTCTGCCTCTCCGAAGGGTGACGCCCGTGGTGGTCCCCCGGCACCCGGGGGACCACCGCGAAATCCGGTCGCCGCCCTCGCCCGAGCGCGGCACCATGCCGGTCATGGCCCCCTCGTTCCTCCCCGGACTCGACCTGTCGCGCCGCTTCTACGAGGAGGCGGTGCGGCCGCTGCTCGGCGACCTGCCCCACACGGCCGCGCGGATCGGCACCGGCTCGGAAGTCCTCGGCTTCGACACCGCCCGGTCCGCCGATCACGAATGGGGGCCGCGTCTGCAGGTGTTCCTGACCCACCGGGATGCGTGCCGGGACGTCGCCGAAGCGCTGAGCCGGAAGCTGCCCAAGGCGTTCCACGGCTACCCCACGAACTTCGCCCCCACCGACAACCCGCACGTCCGGCACATGGCCCTCACCGACGGGCCGGTCTTCCACCGCGTCGAGGTGACCACCCTCGGCGAGTGGCTCACCGGACACCTCGGCTTCGATCCGCGCGAAAGGATCACCACCCGGGACTGGCTCGCCACCCCGACGCAGACCCTGGCCGAGCTCACCGCCGGCGCGGTGTTCCACGACCCGGCCGGGGAACTCGCCTCCGTCCGTTCGCGGCTCGCCTGGTACCCGGACCAGGTCTGGCGCTACGTCCTGGCCGCCCAGTGGCAGCGGATCTCCCAGGAAGAGGCCTTCGTCGGGCGGTGCGGAGAAGTCGGCGACGAACTCGGCTCGGCCGTCGTCGCCGCACGCCTCGTGCGCGACCTCATGCGGCTGAGCCTGGTGATGCACCGCCGCTACCCGCCGTACAGCAAGTGGCTCGGCAGCGCGTTCGCCCGGCTCCCGTTCGCCGCCGCGATCACTCCGGCGCTGGCCGGAGCCCTGGCCGCCACAACCTGGCGAGACCGGGAAACCCACCTCGCCACGGCCTACACCGCCGTCGCCGGGCTCCACAACCGGCTCGGGCTCACCGAGCCGGTCGACTCCCGCGCCCGCCCGTACCACGACCGGCCGTTCGAGGTCCTGCACGCCGACCGCTTCAGCCGAGCGCTCGCCGACGGCATCGGCGACGCCGAACTGCGCGGCCGTCCGCTCGTCGGCGCCGTCGACCAGTTCGCCGACAACACCGATCTGCTCGGCGACCGCACCGCGGCTCGGGCCGTGACCACGGCGGTGTTCGCCTCAGCCGACCCGCAGTGAGCGCGTCTCGATGCCGACGTTGCCGTGGCCGTCCCGGGCGTAGAGGTACAGCTTCCACACGCCCGGCTGCTGCGGCGCCGTGACGGTGAACGTCCCGCTCCCGGTGAACGGCGCCGGGATCAGGCCCGACGCGTTGTTCAGGTACTTGCTGTTGTACCCCATGGTGTAGGCGATCGGGTCACCGTCCGGATCGGACACCGCGGCCGTCACCGTGAAGGTGCCGCCCGCCGGGACGCCGGTGCTGCGGCTGAGGTTCATCGACGCGATCACCGGCGGCGTGTTGCCGCCGGTCTGTCCACTGTAGAGCCTGCGGACGGCGTACCACGACAGCCGCTTTTCGCCGCCCGTGGTGATGTTGAACCAGACGCCGCCGAAGTCGCCCTCGGTACCGTAGTGGAAGAGCGTGGCTCCGAGCGCCACGCCGGGGTGGGCCAGCACGCAGTTCCACGCGGTGCCGTACCCGTCGCGCTTCTGCTGGTCGGACGGCTCGGCCGGCACGCCGTTGCCATCGTTCGGCACCTCCCACTCGCCGGGCGGACCGGTTTCGGTGATGAGGTAAGGCTTCGTGTAGCCACCGGCGAGCCAGTCCTGCTTCACCTGGCAGACGTGGGCGTAGGAGTTCACCGCGTACAGGTCGAGGTTCGACGCGTACGCCTTGTAGTACGGCCACGCGCCGGTCCAGGCGTCGGTCGAGGTGACCGGGTGGTTCGCGTCGATCGCGTGGATCGCCTGCGCGGCCTGGTCGACGAAGCGCGTGTAGGCGATCCGGTTCTGCTCCAGCCGGGTGCCGGAGTAGCAGTTCTGCATCCCGAGGATCGACTCGTTCCCGACGTTCCACAGCAGCACGCCGGGGTGCGTCCGGTAGGTGGTCACCCAGTTCCGGATCTCGGCGAGCATCGTGTTCTGGTACGCGGTGTCCGTCGTGTAGTCGACACAGCCGCCGCTGCCCGGGCCGCCGCCGGGTTGCAACCAGAACCCGGCCACGACCTTGATGCCGTTGGCCGCCGCGGCATCGAACAGCGGCCGGGAGGTGGCGTCGGTGCCCCAGGTGCGGACCGTGTTGACGCCGATCGCGTGCAGCTCGGGCATCCGCGCCGCCGCTTCGCCGGCCGGCGGGCCCCAGGTCAGGCCGCGCACGATCCACGGTGTTCCGTCGACCGTCAGCTGCCAGTTGCCTTGGGTGCCGGTCACCCGCGTGCCCCCGGAGCCCGCCGCCGGGGTGCCGCTGACCTGGAACTCCCACAGCGAGTAGCCGTAGCCGCCGACGCGGTGGGTGCCGTAGAGGCGGACGTAACGGCCGTGACCGCTGACGGCGAGAGTCTGGACCCCGCCGGTCGCCGTCGTCGTGCGGTAGGCCGTCCGCCAGGTACCGGCGTCGTCGGAGACCTGGATTTCGTAGCCGGTCGCGTAGGCGGCCTCCCAGTTCAGGGTGACCTCGCTGAGGTCGGCCGGAACACCGAGGTCGACCTGCAGCCACTGCGGATCGCTCCAGGCGCTCGCCCAGCGGGTGCCGGGATCGCCGTCGACGGCCGCCGACGCCGGGGTGCCCGCCCCTTCGGTGCTCGACGCGGTCGCGGGCCTGCCTTGCGAAAGCAGGGTGGCGGCGTGCGCCGGCGACGGGCCGGCGAGCAGGCCCAGCACCAGCAGGACCACCAGCGGCAGGACGGCGCGGCGGAGCGACGGTCGGTCCACGATGACTCCCGTACGACAGGCAGACGGCGCTTGGAGAGCGCTCTCCGGTGGGACCGATGGTTCGCCCGCCGACCCGGCGTTGTCAAGGATCGCCCCTAAACCCGACAATGGCTGTCCGGTCGGGGAACCGGGTGCTTCTTGACAGGTCGGCGGCCGGGCGCGCATGCTGCGGGAGAGCGCTCTCCCATCCTTGGCACCCTCACCGTGGAGGACCCTTGGCAACGAAAGCCGCGCTCCTCGCCTGCACCGCCGCCACCGTGCTGGCAGGCGCCTTCCTGACCGCGGCCACCTGGTCGCCCGCCGGGGCCGACGACCTGGTGACCCACCACGAGTTCCAGGTCAACTGCTCCCCGAGCCACCACCAGCCGGACGACCCGATCGTCTTCCCCGGGCTGCCCGGCGCCTCGCACGACCACACGTTCCTCGGCAACAAGACCACGAACGCGGCCACCACCCTGCAATCCCTGCAGGCCGCGGGGGTCGGCAACACGACCTGCGTGACCCCGGACGACCTGTCCGCGTACTGGTTCCCGACCGTCTACAACGGCAACCAGGTGGTGCTGCCGAACTTCGCGCAGGTCGTCTACTACAAGTCCGGCATCCTCGACTACACGAAGGTGGTGCCGTTCCCGCCCGGCCTGCGGTACGTCGCCGGGAGCGTCACGGCGACGCAGGACGAGTTCCAGCACGCGCCCGGCGCGGTCGAAGGCTGGGAATGCGGCGACAGCTTCCACAACTGGGACGTCCCCGTCCGGTGCGTGGCCGGCAGCCAGCTCAACATCCGGTACCAGGCGCCAAGCTGCTGGGACGGCGTCCACCTGGATTCGGCCGACCACAAGAGCCACCTGGCCTACCCGGACCGGGCGACGCTGACGTGCCCGGCCGATCACCCGGTGGCCGTGCCGATGCTCGAGTTCAAGATGGCGTTCCCGGTGAGCGGCGACATGTCCGGCGTGCACCTGGCCAGCGGACGAGGGTACTCGTGGCACTACGACTTCTTCAACGCGTGGGACCCCGAGACGCTCGCGGCGCTGGTGAAGCACTGCATCAACGGCGGCCTGCAGTGCGACCCGCGCGGGTTCGACCTGTACAAGCCCGATCGCGGCAGCGTGCTCGGGCCGAACTACCGGCTGCCCGGCCGTCCGTGAAGGTCCTGGGGGCGGTGGTGGTGGCGCTGATCATGGGCGGTTGCGCCACCACCACCGGCCCCGCTCCCGCGGCGGCCGGCAACCCGACCGACGTGGCCTGGCTGCAGCTGGTGGTGCCGATGACGGAGAACGCACTGGCGGCGGCCCGGCTGGCCCCGGACCACACGGCGAGCACGCGGGTCCGGTCGGCGGCCGACCGGATCACCGGCCCGCAGGAACGGTTGCTGGCCCGCCTCCGGGCCGTCCGCGACGGGGCCGGGCTACCGGCATCCGATGTCCACAGTGGACACCGGATGCCGGGCATGGTCACGGCGGCCGACCTGGTCGCGTTGCGCAGCGAACGGGATGCCGCGTTCGACCGGCGGCTGATCGCGCTGTTGCGGGCGCACGCCGCTCAGCTCGTCGTGCTGGCCGGCGGCGAACAGGCCAACGGCGCGGACGCGCGGACGCGCGAGCTGGCGCGGGACGTCGGGGCCGAGGCCGCGAAGGAAGCCCAGCTGCTGGCCTGAGGCCGTCGAGACCACGGTGATCCGTGGCCTCGACGGCATATCCGGCTCCGCCCGCCGGAGGCTCAGTACGTGACATTCACCGGGCCGTGCCCCGGCCGGGCCGGCGCGGTCACCGTCAGCGTCTTCGTCGCCGCGTCCCACTTCCACGCCGACGAAGGCGCCCAGCCGCTGCCCACCTTCACCCGGTTGGGAGCCGCCGCGACGCCGACGAACTTGACCGTCCACTCGCGGGGTGCCGCCCGGAACGAGCCCTGCGCGGGAGCCACCGTCACCGTGTGCGCCCCGCCGCGCTCGCTGTAGGTGATCTTCGTCGACGCCGAGCGCGCCGACGACACGCCGTTGTCCTCGTACAGCGAGAACGTCCCTGAGCCGCCGGGCGCCACCGTCACCGTCGCCCGGTTCAGCGGGTTCTGGACGTCGTTGGCGACGTCGGCCGTCCGGGTCACCGTGATGCCGCCCGCGCGCAGGAACACCGGCATCGTGCCCAGATCGGACGTGACCTGCTGGGTGGTCCCGCCCGCGTAGGTCTTGCCGGTGAAGTAGTCCGTCCACTGCCCAGGCGGGAACCAGACCGACGTCGTCGCCGACGTGCCCGGGGACGTCACCGGCGCGACCAGCATGTCCGGCCCGTAGAAGTACTCGCTCTGGGCCGCCGCGTACGCGCCGGGCTCTTCCGGGTACTCCAGGTACGTCGGCCGGACCACCGGCACGCCGGTCGTCGCGGCTTCCTGGGCCAGCGTGTACGTGTAGGGAACCAGGTTCTCCCGCAGGTTCAGGAACTTCGTCGCCGACGCCTTCGCCGCGTCGCCGTACTGCCAGGGCAGGCGGTCGCTGTGGTTGCTGTGCAGGCGGTCGATCGGCTGGAACGTGCCGAGCTGCACCCAGCGCGCGTACAGGTCGTCCGGCAGCTTGACGGTCTGGCGCTGCTGGCCGCCGGAGGTGTAGGTCTCGCTGCCGCGCAGGCCCGTCGTGTCGTTGTGGCCGCCGATGTCGTGGCTGATCGCCGACATGCCGGTCGCGGCCGACTCCGCCGGCGTGATGCCGACCTCCAGGCGCAGCGTGCCCCAGGTCGAGGACGTGTCGCCGGTGAAGTGCAGCGTGCTGCGCTTGTCGGCCCACGGGCCGGTCGCCAGCCCGGTCGGGCCGCCGTAGCCGCCCGCCTGCAGCGACCCGTACGCCCGCGAGATGACGAACCCGCGGCCGGTCGCGGGGGCCGCGAGGTCGGCGTACTGCTGGTTGATCCAGGCGTCCGGGGTGACGCCGGGCAGGCTGGAGCGCGAGGCGTCGCAGCACCAGTCGAGCCACCAGAAGTCGTTGCCCTGCTGCATCATCCCGGCGTGCAGGTCGAGGTAGGCCTTGAGCTGGTCCGGGTCGCCCCAGTCGAAGACGTAGCAGTCGGTGCCGCAGTTCGACTTCGCCAGCTTGCCCTTCGCCGTGGCCTGGGCGCGGGCGAACTGCGGGTCCGAACCCATGATGCTGGGGTGGATGTTGAGGTTGTTGTGCAGACCCTGGGCCTTCGACCAGGCGAAGAAGCCGGCCGGGTCGGGGAACTTCGTGGTGTCGAACTGCCAGCCGTTCCAGGTGTCCGGCGCCTTGAAGTCGGTGTCGGTGACCAGCACGTCCAGCGGGACGCCTTCGCTGCGGAACCGCGGCAGGATCTTGTCGCGGTAGTCGGCCGCGGTGCGGTCGATGTACTCGGAGTACCAGACGCCGTAGGCCCAGCGCGGCAGCAGCTGCGGCGGCCCGGTCAGGGTCGCCAGGTCGCGCAGCCCGGCCTTGTAGTCGTGGCCGAAGGCGAAGAGGTAGCCGTCCTGGTAGGGGCTTCCGCCGTGGGACGGCCGCTGCGTCACCGCGCGCGTGCGCGTGTCGTACAGCGCGGAGGGGGTGTCGTCGAGCAGGTACCAGCCGTCCTGGTGCAGCAGCCCTTCGGTGGTCGACGGCGCGCCGTTGTCGCCGTTGACGCCGTCGAGGCCACGCCGGTAGCCGCCGAGCGCGAGGTGCGGCGCCGGCGCCGTGCCCCCGGACGGCGTCACCGCGACGGTGTCGACGTTGACGTGGCAGCTGGTGTCCTCGGGGCAGCCGAGGACGACGTCGTTCGTGCCCGCCTTCAGGTCCACCGGCACGGACGCGCTCTTCCACGCGTCCCAGCTGTCGGTGACCGGCAGGGTCAGGGTGCGCGTGACGCCGTTCGCGGTGACGGCCGCGGTCCGCGTTTCGTGCCGGCCGTCGCCGCCGGTGCCGTTGGCGTAGCGGACGTGCAGCAGGTACGTGCCGTCGGCGGCCACGTCGGCGACGCGGTGGGTCAACGTCGAGCCGCGGTTGAGCTCGGCGACGAACCCGCGCCCGGCGTACCCGGTGTGGTCGGTCGCGACGACGGCGGAACCCGCGCGAAGCCCGGCTTCGGCCTCGCAGCTCACCCCGGTGGGGCAGCCGGAGAACGCGCGCGCCGACGCCGGCGGGAAGGCCGCTCCGGAGGTCAGGACGGCCAGGCCGTCGAGGTTGACGTTGCCGGAATCGGCGGCGGCCCGCTCGATCCGGACGCTGTGGTGGCCGGCGCCGAGGGTGACCGGGACCGAGGCCAGGCCCCAGGCGTTCCAGTCGGCCGTCACGGGCAGCGTGAGCTTCTGCGCCGCGCCGCCGTCGACGCTCACGCTGAGCGTGCGGGTGACGTGCTGGCTGTCGCCGCCCTGGCCGTTGGCGTAGCGCGCGGTGAGCGTGTACGTCCCGGCGGTGGGCGCGAGGACGTCCGCCGTCACCGAGTTGCCGGTGCTCTCGAAGCCGGCGAGGAAGCCTTCGCCGGTGTAGCCGGAATGGTCGGTGGCGACGCCGAGGCCGTCGGCCGTGAGGTCCTCGGCCTCGCAGCGGGCGCCGACCGCGCAGGTCAGGTGGTGCCAAGGGGCCGCGAGCGCCGTGTTCGTGCGGATCTCCAGGTTGCCGCCGTCGAACGGGCCGGAGTTGAGCCGGTAGGTCAGCGTCGCCGCGCTCGTCCGGATGGTGAGGACGCCGCCGGACACCGTGCTGGTGTAGGACGTCGGCGTGAAGGCACCGCGGCCGACGGCGTTGAAGGTGGCGGCGTCGGTGAACCGGCCGTCGCCCGCGTACTCGGTGCGGATCAGGGTCGGCGACAGCACCTGGAAGCGGGCGTTGCCGGCGGTGACGGTCTGCCGCGCGGGCCCGGCCACGGCGGGCGTCGCGACGGTCACCGCGGCGACGGCGGCCCCGGTGACGGCGAGCGCGCAAGCCCGCCGGATGGTTCTCGCTGTTCTGGTCCGCACGGCGGAACTCCGTTCCGGTGAAGGGGACTCGGCGGCGTTACAACGTTGGAAAGCTGAGCACAACAGCTCCGCCGATGTCCAGACCACTGAGCGGAACTTGTCCCGGACAGACAAGCGGGTGGCCCGTTCAGGCAGATTCGCGGACCACGAGTTGCGGGTCGAAGATCACCGACTCCGCGCGCAGGTCCGGATCGGCCATCCGGTCGAGCACCATCCGGGCCATCGCCGCGCCCATCTCTTCGACCGGCTGGCGGACCGTCGTGAGCCGGGGGCGGCAGCTGAGCGCGACCGGGCTGTCGTCGAAGCCCACCACCGCCACGTCGTCCGGGACGCGCTTGCCCGCCTCGCGCAACACCGTCAGCGCGCCGTAGGCCATCAGGTCGTTGGCCACGAACAGCCCGTCGAGCGCGGGGTTCTCGGCGAGCAGGTGCTCCATCGCGCGTTCGCCGCCCCGCTCGGTGAAGTCGCCCTCGGCGACCGCGACGTACGCGTGGCCGTGGCGGGCCATCGCGTCGCGGAACCCGGCCAGCCTGTCCTGCCCCGCGGGGGTGCCCGCCGGGCCCGCGATCGTGGCGACGCGCCGGCAGCCGCGCGCAACGAGCCTCTCGGCCGCGAGCCGGGCGCCGTCCTGGTGGGCGACGTCGACGTAGCAGACCGGCGCCGGACGGGCCGGCCGCGCGAACAACGCCGTGGGGACGCCCGCGCCGGTCAGCATGCGCGGCAGCGGGTCCTCCGCCGGGTGCAGCGAGATCAGCAGGACGCCGCTGACCTGTTCCTGACGCAGCTTCGGCACCAGCTTTTCGCGCTCTTCGTCGCTGTCGACGAGCATCAGCAGCGGGTGCAGCCCGTGCGGGCGCAGGTGCGCGACCACGCCTTCGACGACCCGGCCGAAGAACGGGTCGCCGAACACCCCGCCGGTGAACGCCTCGACGTGCCGCTCCGGCTCGGACACGACGAGCGCGATCCCACCGGTGCGCCGGGTGACCAGCGACCGCGCCGCCCGGTTCGGCACGTACCCGGTGTCGGCGATGGCGCGTTCGACCGTCTCCCGCAGCTTCGGGTCGACGTTGCGCACGCTGTTCACCACGCGCGACACCGTGGCGCGCGAGACCCCGGCAACCCGCGCGACGTCCTCCAGGGTGGGCGGCTGCGTCGTCACCCGTCCTTTCTAGCACGCTGTGAGAGCGCTCTCCCACTCATCCGCCCAGCCGGGCCTCCGCCGCCGCCCAGTTCGCGGTGCCCGACGGCTCGTAGCGGCGGATTTCCTGCGTCTCGCGCACCAACGCCCGCATCGCCGCCAGGTCCGGGAGGTCCTCCCCCAACGCCCGGGCCTGGACGAGCACGTTCCCCAGCGCCGCCGCCTCGACCGGGCCGGCCAGGACCGGAACCCCGCACGCGTCCGCCGTCGACTGGCACAGGAGCTCGTTGCGGGCGCCGCCGCCGACCAGGTGGATGACGTCGACGGGACGGCCCGTCAAGCGGGACGCCGTGCGGATCGTGCGGCGGTGGGCCAGGGCCAGGCTGTCCACGATGCAGCGGACCACCGCCGCCCGGTCGGCCGGCGGGCGCTGGCGCGTGGCCCGGCA
Organism: Amycolatopsis sp. NPDC003861; assembly: GCF_053605405.1. Lineage (NCBI taxonomy): Bacteria > Bacillati > Actinomycetota > Actinomycetes > Pseudonocardiales > Pseudonocardiaceae > Amycolatopsis > Amycolatopsis sp. NPDC003861. The sequence goes on along the minus strand of NZ_JBSGJD010000064.1, from coordinate 29,239 downwards.
GGCCGACTCGATCCGCGCCGGCATGTCGCCCGGGGGCAGGAACGCCGGGGCGTCGATGTCCACCACCGCCGCCAACGCGGGTGCCGCCGCCGCGGCCGCCAGCAGCGCGGGCAGCTCGTCCGGGCACGACCACGTGCGCAGCGTTTCCGACAGCACCCACAGGCCCATCACGTTGCGCAGGAAGCGGACGGTGCCGTCGACACCTCCCTCATTCGTGAAGTTCGCCGCCAACGCCTCGTCGCTCAGGACCGGCGCGGGCAGCTCCAAGCCCGCCAATGACCACGTGCCCGTCGAGATGTACGCGAAGTTCGTCCCGGGGAGAGCAGGAACCGCGACCACCGCCGATGCCGTGTCGTGGGAGCCCACCGCCACCACCGGGATGCCGCCCAGCTCCTTCGCCGGACCCACCACCGTCCCGGGGTCGTGCAACGGGGGCAGCAGGCGGGGCGGGATCCCGACGCGCGAAGCCAGTGAGGTGGCCCAATCGCCCGCGCGGACGTCGTACAGCTGGGTTGTCGATGCGTTCGTGCGCTCGGCGCCGATCGAGCCCGTGAGCCAGTAGTTCAGCAGGTCCGGGATGAGCAGCATCGTCGAGGCAGCCGAGAGGCGGTCGCCTTCCGACAGCAGCTGGTACAGCGTGTTGAACGGCAGCTGCTGCAGCCCGGTCACGTCGTAGAGCTCGCGGGCGGGCACCTTCGCCGAGACCTCGGCCGGCACGCCGTCGGTGCGCGAGTCGCGGTAGTGCACGGGGTTGCCCAAGAGCGCGCCGCGCTCGTCCAGGAGCCCGTAATCCACGGCCCAGGAGTCGATGCCGACGCCGTCCAGGCGCCCGGCCTCGCGGATCCCGGCGAGGGTCTCGCGGTACAGGCCCAGGATGTCCCAGTACAGCACCGGCCCCGCGCGGACGCCGCCGTTCGGGAAGCGCCGCACCTCCGCCACCGCCAGCCGGGACGGCCCGGCGGTCCCGGCCATCACCCGTCCGCTGGACGCGCCGAGGTCGACGGCCGCGACTCGCTTCACGGGCGGACCACCGTCAGCTCGAGGCCGAGCAGGTCCGCGACCGCCGTCAGCTCGGCGACGCGGTGGCCGGTGCCGAGCGCCCAGTGGTGGGCGATGCCGCTGGCGGCCCAGGCGTCGGTCCACTCCCCCGGGTCGCAGCCGAAGTCGACGCGGGAGGTCGTGTTGCCGATCCGCAGCAGCGGGCCGGGCACGACCGTGCCTTCCGCCGCGATGAGCGTGAACGTCCCGTCGCGGCGCTGGCCGAGCCCGCACAGCGTCACCGGCCCGTGCTTGACGTCGAACTCGACCGAGACGCCCCAGCCGCGCTTGCCGTGGTAGACGCCCAGGCCGCGCAGCAGCGGCTTGCGGGCGCTGATCCCGAGGTGCGCCGGGCCGTCGTGGCCCATCTCGACCACCCGGTCGCGGAAATTCAGCGCCTGCAGCTCGGTGAACGAGCCGCCGGCCCCGAGCCGGTCCATGACCAGCATGGCCAGCGACGTCCGCAGCTCGTACTCGCCGACCGCCGGGATGCCGCGGGCGGTGAGCAGAGACGCGCCGAGGATGAATCCGGCGCCGACCCGCTCGTGCGTCTCGCCGTCGAGACCGCGGTGGTAGTAGGCCAGGGAATCCAGCGAGAAGTCCTCGACGAGCCGGTCGAGGGCCACCGAGACCCGGGCGCCCCACGCGAAGTCTTCGTCCACAACGGACTCGTCCACTGTGAACACATCGCGGGCCAGCTCGACCCGGTCCTTCGTTTCGGACTCGGTGACCTGCTCCACGCGCACCCGCAGGTCGTCGACCTCCAGGATCTCGACGTGCCCGCCGAGCTGGGCCGAGACCAGCGTCGGGTCGGTCGAGACGTCCATCATGCCCGGGTAGAGGTGCCCGAGCAGCCCGTGGCGGCCGTGCCGCAGCGCCGCCCGCACCCCGGCCGCCTTGATCCAGCGCTCGATCCGCGTCCAGGCCCGCGCGTCTTCGAGGTACCCGGACACCGACCGGAATTCGACGCCCAGACGCCGGAACGCGTTCGCCATCTCCGGCAGCGGGCAGGCGCCGCAGTAGGCCAGCCACGCGCCGGTGTCGAAGGACTCGTGGTCCATCGCCTCGGTGGGCTGCAGGTTCAGCAGCAGCACCGGCGCGCCCGAGCGCTGCGCGACCGGGGCCAGCATGCTCGACGTCAGGTACGTCGTCAGGAAGCCGACGATCAGGTCGCACCCGGCCACCCGCAGCTTCTCCGCCGCGGCGGCACCTTCGACCGCGTCGGAGACGAACCCGGCGTCGACCACTTCGCAGTCCAGTTCGGACAGTCGTTCCGAAACGCGCCGGGCCGACGCCTCCAGTTGCGGCAGGAGCGCCGGGAATTGCGGCCAGTACGCGCCGAGCCCACCGGACACGAGGCCCACGCGGGTGCGGCGCGGGGTGAGGCGATCCACGGTCATCGGTCCTTTCGTCAACGCAGGAACGCGGCGGCCACCCCGGCGTCCACCGGTACGTGCAGGCCGGTGGTGTGGGTGAGCTCGCCGGCGGTGAGGGCGAACACCGCGGCGGCGACGTGCTCGGGCAGCACCTCGCGCTTGAGGATGGTCCGCTGGGCGTAGAACTCGCCGAGCTTCGCTTCCTCGACGCCGTAGACCGCGGCCCGCTGGGCGCCCCAGCCTCCGGCGAAGATGCCGGAGCCCTGCACGACGCCGTCGGGGTTGACGCCGTTGACCCGGATGCCGTGCCCGCCGAGTTCGGCGGCCAGGAGCCGGACCTGGTGGGCCTGGTCGGCCTTCGCGGCGCCGTAGGCGACGTTGTTCGGGCCCGCGAACACCGAGTTCTTCGACGAGATGTAGACGATGTCACCGCCGATGCCCTGCGCGACCATCGCCTTCGCCGCGGCCCGGGACACCAGGAACGAGCCCTTGGCCATGACGTCGTGCTGGAGGTCCCAGTCGCGTTCGGTGGTTTCCAGCAACGGCTTCGAGATGGACAGCCCGGCGTTGTTGACCACCAGGTCGATGCCGCCGTACGCCAGCACTGTGGCGTCGATCGCCGTCTGGACCGCCGCGGCGTCGGTGACGTCGGCGGTGACGGCGGTGCCGCCGATCTCCGCCGCGACCTCCACGGCCGCGTCGCCGTCGAGGTCCGCGATCGTGACGCACGCCCCCTCGGCCGCCAGCCGACGGGCGATGGCCTTGCCGATGCCCGAGCCGGCCCCGGTGACCAGGGCGATCCGCCCGGCCAGGGGCCTCGGCTTCGGCATCCGCTGCAGCTTCGCCTCTTCCAGCGCCCAGTACTCGATCCGGAACTTCTCGCTCTCCGCGATCGGCACGTAGGTCGAGACGGCTTCGGCGCCGCGCATGACGTTGATGGCGTTGACGTAGAACTCCCCGGCCACCCGCGCGGTCTGCTTGTCCTTGCCGAACGAGAACATCCCGACGCCGGGGACGAGCACGATGGCCGGATCGGCGCCGCGCATCGCGGGCGAATCGGCGTCGGCGTGCCGCTCGTAGTAGGCGCGGTAGGCGTCGCGGTACTCCGCGTGCAACTCCTTCAGCCGCGCGACGACGTCCTCGACGGGCGCGGTCGCGGGCAGGTCCACCACCAGCGGCCGGACCTTGGTGCGCAGGAAGTGGTCCGGGCAGGACGTGCCCAGCGCGGCCAGCGGCTGGAGCTTCTCCCGCGCCAGGAACTCCAGCACGACGTCGCTGTCGGTGTAGTGGCCGACGACCCGCTGGTCGGTCGAGGCCAGCCCGCGGACCACCGGCGCCAAGGCGGCGGCGCGCGCTCGGCGTTCGGCCGCGGGGAGGGCTTCGAAGCCGGGGACGACCGGCCCGAACGGCTCCGGCGCACCCCGCGCCGCCAGGAACTCCTCGGCCGTGCGGATGATCTCCAGGGAGTTGCGCTCGCACTCCTCCGAGGTGGCGCCCCACGCAGTGATGCCGTGGCCGCCGAGGATGACGCCGATGGCCTGGGGGTTGGCCGCCTTGACCGCGGCGATGTCCAGGCCCAGCTGGAATCCGGGCCGCCGCCAGCCGACCCAGGCGACCCGGTCGCCGAAGCACTCCTTGGTCAGGGCCGGGCCGTCGGCCGCCGTGGCCAGCGCGATGCCCGAGTCCGGGTGCAGGTGGTCGACGTGCGCGGCCTCCACGAGACCGTGCATGGCGGTGTCGATCGACGGCGCCGCCCCGCCGCGGCCGTGCAGGCAGTAGTCGAACGCGGCGACCATCTCGTCCTCGCGCTCGACGCCCGGGTAGACGTCGACCAGGGACCGCAGCCGGTCCAGCCGCAGCACCGCGAGCCCGGCCTCGGTCAGCGTGCCGAGGTCGCCGCCGGAGCCCTTGACCCACAGCACGTCCGTGGGCGAGCCGGTGACCGGGTCGGTCACCGCGCCCTTGGCGGAGGTGTTGCCGCCGGCGTAGTTCGTGTTGCGCGGGTCGGCCCCGAGCGCGTTGCTGCGCGCGATGAGCTGCTCCGGCACGGTCATGCTCATGCTCCCCATCCGGCCTGCGTGCCGCCGGCGCGCTCGGCCACGATCTGCTCCTGGTACCCGCTGCGGTGGTACGCCGCGACCGGGTCCGGGTCGAGCCCGGCTTCGGTGCGCAGCTCGGCCAGCAGCGGCCGGACGTCGGTGTTGTAGGCGTCCATCAGCACGGCGTTCGCTTCCAGGACGTTGCCCGCCTGCTGGGCCGAGCGCAGTGCGGGGCGATCCACCAGCAGCGCCTTCGCGGTGGCTTCCTGGACGTTCATCACCGAGCGGATGATCGCCGGGATCTTGGCCTCGATGTTGTGGCACTGGTCGAGCATGAACGCGATCCCGTACGCCGGGTCGAGGGCGTCGGCGCGGACGATCTCGTACATGATCCGGAACAGCTGGAACGGGTCCGCCGCCCCGACCATCAGGTCGTCGTCGGCGTAGAAGCGGGAGTTGAAGTCGAACGCGCCCAGTTTCCCGGCCCGCAGCAGGAAGGCCACGATGAACTCGATGTTCGTCCCCGGGGCGTGGTGGCCGGTGTCGATGCACACCGTCGCCCGCTCCCCCAGCTCGATGCAGTGGGCGTAGGACGTGCCCCAGTCCGGGACGTCGGTCGCGTAGAAGGCCGGCTCGAACAGCTTGTACTCCAGCAGCATCCGCTGGTGCTCGCCGAGCCGGTCGTACGTCTCGCGCAGCGCCTCCGCCAGCCGGTCCTGCCGGTCGCGGAGGTCGTCCTGACCCGGGTAGTTGATCCCGTCGGAAAACCACAGCTTCAGGTCCCGCGAGCCGGTCGCGTCCATGATGTCGACGGCTTCCAGGAGGTGGTCGGTCGCCTTGCGGCGGATGCCCGCGTCCGGGTTGGTCACCGAACCGAGCTTGTAGTCCTCGTCCTGGAAGACGTTCGTGTTGATGGCGCCGATCCCGACACCCAGGTCCCGCGCGTACGCGGTCAGGGCGGCGTAGTCGTCCACGCGATCCCACGGGATGTGCAGCGCCACGCTCGGCGCCACCCCGGTGAGCCGGTGCACCACCGCGGCGTCGGCGATCTTCTCCTCCGGCGTCCGCGGGACACCCGGTTGCGGGAACACCTTGAACCGGGTGCCCGAGTTCGCGTACGCCCACGACGGCGTCTCGATGCGCTGCGCCCGCAAAGCCGCTTTGACGGCTGCCAGCTCACCCATGGCGATCACTGTCCTTCCCGGACGTCGAGGTGGAAGACCTCGTCGAGCAGCTGGAACCCTTCATCCGGCGGACCGCCGTCGAGGCCGGTGAAGAACTCCGCCATTTCCGCCTGCCAGCGGGTGTTGACGTCGGTCTCCGCCATGGCGGCCTGCGCGGCGGCGAGGTCGTCCGCCTCGACGTACCCGATCAGCAGGCCGTCCTCGCGCAGGAAGAGCGAGTAGTTGCGCCAGCCGGTGTCGTGCAGGGCCTGCCGCATCTCGGGCCACACCGCCCGGTGCCGCTCGGCGTACTCGGCTTTGCGGTCGGGTTTGACCTGGAGGCAGAAGCAGTACCGGGGCATCAGAAGTTGAACTTGTCGATGTTGTTCGCGTCGAACGTCGTCGGCGGGCCGAGCACGATCTCGCCGTTCTCGCCGATCGTGTAGTCGCCGAGCTTGCCCGCCTTGAACTTCTCGCCCTGCTTGCCGGTGATCTGGCCGGACTTGAGCGCGACGCCGGCGTAGGCGGCGAGGTAGCCGATGTCGGCCGGGTTCCACAACGCGAACTGCTTCACCGTGCCGTCCTTGACGAAGGCGCGCATCTGGTTCGGCGTGCCGAGCCCGGTCACCGCGACCTTGCCCTTGTAGCTCGACGAGCTGACGTACCGCGCGGCCGCCGCGATGCCCACGGTGGTCGGCGAGACGATCACCTTGAGGTTCGGGAACGACTGCAGCAGGCCCTGGGCCTCCTGGAACGACTTCTGGTCGTCGTCGTTGCCGTAGGCGATCTTGTCCAGCTTCAGGCCCGCGTACTCCGGCTTGGCCAGTTCCTTCTCGAGGACCTCGATCCAGGCGTTCTGGTTGGTGGCGTTCGGCGTCGCGGACAGGACCGCGATCTCGCCGGAGCCGCCGGAGAGGTCCTTGGCCTGCTTGGCCAGTGCCTCGCCGATGCCCTGGGTGGTGGCCTGGTTGATGAAGACGTCGCGGCAGTCCTTGGCGGCGTCGGAGTCGAAGGCGACGATCTTGATGCCGGCGCCGCGGGCCTGGTTGAGCGACGGGCACACCGCGTTCGGGTCGTTCGCGGCGATGCCGATGACGTCCTGCTGCTGCTGGATCAGCGTGTTGATGTAACTGACCTGCGACGACGCGCTGGCGTCGTTCGGCCCGACCAGCTTGTACTCGCCCTTCAGCTCGGCCAGGGCCTCCTTGCCGCCGCTGACCTCGATGTCGCTGTAGGGGTTGTTGAGCTGCTTGGGCAGGAACGCCATCTTGACGCCCTCCTTCGCCGCGGCGTTCGGGTCGGCCGCGGCGGTGGACTGCTGGGCGCCGGAGCCGGCGTTGTCGTTCTTCGTCGTGCCGCTGCACGCGGCCAGGACCAGCACCAGTCCGGCCGACACTGCGCCGGTGAGGAGCCTGCCGGTGAGGAACCGTCGGGACATCTTCGTCACCTTTCCGGAGTTACCGCTTGCCGACGGCGACGCACTGCCGTGCGGGCCGAAGTCACGATGTTGGGGAGCAGGACCGACACGATCAGGAGCACGCCGGTCACGATGTTGAGAGCTTCGTTGGACACGTCCTGCAGGCGCAGGGCGTTCTGCAGCGAGGCCAGCAGGACCACCCCGGCGAGCACGCCCGGCAGGGTGCCCTTGCCGCCGAAAATGGACACGCCGCCGAGCAGCACGGCGGCCACGACGGCCAGCTCGAGGCCGAACCCGTTGTCGGCGCGGGCGCTGGAGTACCGCAGCGTCCACAGCACCCCGGCCAGGCCGGCGACCGCGCCGCTCACGACGTAGAGCCAGAACTTGAGCCGTCCGGTGCGGATGCCGGCGAACCGGGCCGCCTGCTCCCCCGCGCCGGCGGCGAACACGCCCCGGCCGATCGGGGTCGCGTGCAGCACGACGCCGAAGACCAGCGCGACGACGACCAGCGGGAGCAGCACGTTCGGGACCGGGCCGTCGCCGATCGTCCCGGTGACCCAGCTCGTGTAGGCCCGCGGGAAGTCGGCCACCGCGTTGTCGCCCAGCACCACGAACGCGAGCCCGCGGTAGAGCGCCAGGGTGCCGATGGTGACGGCCAGCGACGGCAGTTTCAGCACGGTGACGAAGAAGCCGTTCAGCGCGCCGAGGACCGCGCCGAGCAGGATGCAGAGCGGGATGATCGTCTCGATCGTCAAGCCCGCGTCCCAGAGGGAGCCCATCACCGCCGACGTCAGGCCGAGCGTGCTCGCCACCGAAAGGTCGATCTCGCCGGTGACGATGATGAACGTCATCGGCAGCGCGACCAGCGCGATGGGGAGCAGGTCGAGCAGCAGGAAGGTGAAGTTGCGGCTGGTGCCGAAGTTGTCGACCGCGCCCGAAGCGACGATCAGCACGATGACCGTCACGAGCACGACGGCGGCGTCCCAGCTGAGCAGCCGGGCGAGCCGGTTCCCGGGGTCAGACATGGGAATCCCTCTTCTTCAGTGCCTTGGCGACCCGGACGGCGACCAGCCGGTCGGCGCCGATGGCCAGCAGGATCAGCGCGCCGACGATCGCCTGCTGCCAGAACTGGTTGATGTCGAGCACGGCCAGGGCGCTGCCGATCACGGTCAGCAGCAGCGCGCCGAGGCCCGCGCCCCAGACCGAGCCGCTGCCGCCGAACACGGCGACCCCGCCGACCACGGCCGCGGCGACGACGTTGAGCTCGTAGCCGGTGCCGGCGGCCGCGTCCACGGTGCCGAACCGGGCGGCGAACAGCACCCCGGCCAGGCCCGCGAGGGCGCCGCTGACCAGGAACGCGGCGCTGGTGTTGCGGCCGACGCGGATGCCGGCCAGCTGCGCGGCCTGCGGGCTCGACCCCATCGCGTACAGTTCGCGCCCGGCGCGGTAGCTGCGCAGCACGATCCCGGCGGCGACCAGGACCAGCACCGCGATCAGGACCAGCCACGGCACGCCGAGGATCGACGCCGTGCCGAAGTCCAGGAACGGCGCGGGCAGCTTGTCGGCGTTGATCTGCCGGCCGCCGGCCCAGAAGTAGCTGACCCCGCGGTAGGCGTAGAGCGTGCCGAGGGTGACGACCAGCGCGGGCACCTGGCCGAAGCGCACCAGGGCGCCGTTGACCAGCCCGCACACCGCGCCGACGCCGAGCCCGGCGAGGATCGCGACGAGCACCGGCAGCCCGGGGTTGTCCTTCATCAGCGTGCCGACGGCGAACGCCGCCAGGCCGAGCACCGAGCCGACCGACAGGTCGATGTTGCGGGTGATCATCACGATCGCCTGCCCGACGGCGAGCACCGCCAGGATGGCCGTGCCGAGCAGGATGTCGCGGATGCTCTGCCCGGACAGGAACCGGGAGTTCTGCGTCGCGGTGAACGCGACGAGCACGATCAGGGCGAGCACGATGCCGGATTCCCGGGCCTTCAGCACGTTCGCGGTCCACGACCGTCGCGAGTGGACGGCCGGTTCCTTCGTCACGCGGGCCTCCTCGGTGACGGTCATGCGGCGGCCCCCTGGCCCATCGCGGCGAACATGACCGAATCTTCGGTCGCCTCGGCGCGCGGGAGCTCGGCCACGAGCCGGCCTTCCCGCATCACCAGCACGCGGTCGGCCATGCCCAGCACCTCCGGCAGTTCCGACGACACCATGACGACCGCGACGCCCTCGGCGGCCAGCGCGGACATCAGCCGGTGGACCTCGGCCTTGGTACCGACGTCGATCCCGCGCGTCGGCTCGTCCACGATCAGCACCTTCGGCGCCATCGCCAGCCACTTGGCCAGCACGACCTTCTGCTGATTGCCGCCCGAGAGCGTCCCGACCGGGTCACCGAGCCTCCGGTACTTGGTGCGCAGGCGTTCGGTCCAGCGCCGGGCTTCCCGGCGTTCGCTCGCCCCGGTGAGGAAGCCGAGCTTGGAGAGGGCGCGCGAGCGCGGCAGCGTCACGTTCCGCTCGATCGACAGGTCCATGATCAGGCCCTGCTGACGCCGGTCCTCGGGGACGAGGGCCATCCCGGCGGCCATCGCGGCCCGCGACGAGTGCGGTTTGAGCTTCTTGCCGCTCACCGTCACGACTCCGGCGTCCCGTTCGTCGACGCCGAAGACGGCCTGGACGACCTCCGAGCGGCCGGAGCCGACCAGCCCGGCGAACGCGACGATTTCCCCGGCGCGCACCGAGAAGGAGATGTCGCGGAACACGCCCTCGCGGGCCAGGCCCTCGACCTCCAGCACGACCGCGCCGGGTTCGACGTCCTGTTTGGGGAACAGCGCGTCGAGGTCGCGGCCGACCATGCGTTTCACCATCTCCTCGACGGTGACGTCCTCCAGGGCGTCGGTGGAGACGTGCCTGCCGTCGCGCATGATCGTCACGCGCTGGCAGAGTTCGGTGATCTCCTCGAAGCGGTGGGAGATGAACATGATCGCCGCGCCTTCCTGGCGCAGCGTCCGGGCGACGCCGAAGAGCCGCTCGACCTCGACCCGGGTCAGCGCGGCGGTCGGCTCGTCCATCACCAGCACGCGGGCGTCGGCGCCGAGCGCCTTGGCGATCTCGACGATCTGCTGGTCGGCGATCGACAGCCCCCGGGCGGGCCGGGCGGGGTCGATCCGGACGCCGAGCCGGGCGAACAGGCGCTCGGCCTCGGCGCGGATCGCCGCCCGGTCGATCCGGCCGAGGCTCTTGCGCGGGTGGCGGCCCATCACGATGTTCTCCGCGACGCTCAGGTCCGGGAACAGGGTGGGCTCCTGGTAGATGACCGCGATGCCGGCCGCCTTCGCGTCGGCGGGCGAGCCGAACCCGACCGGCTCGCCGTCGAGCAGCAGCGTGCCGTCGTCGGGCTTGTGCACCCCGGCCAGCATCTTGACGATCGTGGATTTGCCGGCGCCGTTCTCCCCGACCAGCGCGTGGGCCTCCCCGGCGTGCAGCCCGAAGCTCACGCCGGCGACGGCCGCGACCGCGCCGAACGATTTCGTCACGCCGCGCACCTCCAGCAGAGGCACCCGGCCCGGGTCCTGCCGCGTCATCGCGACCTCCGGATTGAAAGGTTTCACAAATCTGGTGCGGTGAAGCTACTATGCGACGGAACGAGAAGTCAATGCATCGGCGAAGGCGTGGCCAAACGTGTCTGCACCAGGCCCTTCGCGGTGATGTTACGTTTCAAAGAGGGGGATGCGATGGTGGTCAGGGAGCCCGGTGCCGAGCCCCGCGCGGCGGGCATGAAGGAAGTCGCGGCAGCCGCCGGCGTCTCCCTCGGCACGGTGTCCAATGTGCTCAACCGGCCCGACCGGGTCAGCCCGGCGACCCGGGCCCGGGTCGAGGCCGCGATGGCCGAGCTCCGCTTCGTGCGCAACGAATCCGCGCGGCAGCTGCGGGCCGGGCGCAGCCGGGTGCTGGCCTACGTGATGCTCGACGGCAGCAACCCGTTCTTCACCGACGTCGCGGCCGGCATGGAAGACGCAGCAGACGCTGCGGGCGAGGGCGACCTGTCCCTCTTCCTGTGCAACAGCGCGCACCAGCCGTCGCGGGAGGCGGCCTACCTCGGGCGCCTGGAACAGCAGCGCGTCCAGGGTGTCCTCATCACGCCGGTCGACCCGGACGCCCCGCTGCTGGGCGAGATCGCGCGCCGCGGCACGCCGGTGGTCGTCGTCGACCGCACGCCGGAAGGCACGACGCACTGCTCGGTCGCGGTCGACGACGTCTACGGCGGCGAGATCGCCGTGCGCCACCTGCTCGAGCAGGGCCACGAGCGGATCGCCTTCATCGGCAACCACACGTCGGTCGGCCAGGTCCGCGACCGCCGGAAGGGCGCGTTGCGCGCGTTGGAGGCGGCCGGCCTCGGCCCGGACCACCTGGTCGACCTGACGACGACGGCCCTGACGGTGGCGGACGGCCGAGGCGCGGGCGAGCGCCTGGCGGGCCTCCCGGCGTCGGTCCGCCCGACCGCGGCGTTCTGCGCGAACGACCTGGTCGCCCTCGGCCTGCTGCAGACGTGCGCGAACCTCCGCATGAGCGTCCCGCACGACCTGGCGATCGTGGGCTACGACGACATCGAATTCGCGGCGGCGGCCGCGGTCCCGTTGACCTCGGTCCGCCAGCCGAGGCGGCGCCTGGGCCGCACGGCCGTGGAGCTGCTGCTCGCGGAGTCGTCCGAAACCGGCCACGAACACCGGAAAGTCGTGTTCACCCCGGAGCTGGTGGTCCGCGCCTCGACCCTGCGCTGAGCAACCCGCTGATCGTTTGTGACGTCTTACCGGCCACAAGCGATACCCCAGGGGAGCCCGAGCACGGAGGTCGTCTGTGTCCGATACCGAGCTGGCCGGCTCGCCGCCACGGCTGTCCCGGCGTGGGTTCCTCGCCGCCGGTGGTGCCGCGTTGCTCGGCGTTGTCGCCGGGTCGGCCGGGCATGCCGCGTCCGGGCCGGACAGCGTGCGGCTGGGGGATTTCTGGCTGTTCGGGCGGTACGACGACGGCTGCACCGAGCTCGGCTTCGACGAGATCGACCTTTCGCCGGTGCAGCTCCCCCACTGTGTGACGCCGCTTTCGTGGACCGGGTGGGATCCGGCGTCCTGGCAGGACCGGTGGGTCTACCGCAAGCACTTCACCGGCTCCGCGACCGGCCGCCACACCGCCCGCTTCGACGGCGTCATGACGAACGCCGAGGTGCACCTCAACGGCCGGCTCGTCGCCACCCACGAAGGCGGCTACCTGCCCTTCGAGGTGGCCCTGCCGGACGTCGTGACCGGGGACAACGTGCTCGCCGTGGTCGTCGACGGGCGGTGGGCGCTGGACGTGCCGCCGAACCTGCCGCGCGGCGGGCCGTCGGTGATCGACTTCTACCAGCCGGCCGGGATCTACCGCCCGGCCACGGTCGGCGAGGTGCCGCGGATCCGGCTGGCCGACGTCTTCGCCCGGCCCGTCGACGTGCTCTCCCCCGGCCGGTCGCTGCACCTGACGTGCACGCTGGACGCGCCGGTCGTGGGGCAGGTGACCGCGTCGGTGCGGCAAACGGGCCGCGAACTCGCCACCGCCTCCGCGGCGGTCCGCGGGAAGACGGTCGAGTTCGACGTCGGCGGGCTCGAGGCGGTGCGGCTCTGGGACGTCGAGGATCCCGCCCTGTGCGACGTCGTGGTGACGGTCCAGTCCGGCAAGCGCGCCCTCGACCAGCGGGTCGTGCGCACCGGCTTCCGCGACGCGCGGTTCACCACCGAGGGCTTCTTCCTCAACGGACGGCGGCTCAAGCTGTTCGGCCTCAACCGCCACCAGTGGTACCCCTTCGCCGGCGGCGCGATGCCGGACCGCGTGCAGCGCCGGGACGCCGAGATCCTGCGCCGCGAACTGAACTGCACGATGGTCCGCTGCTCGCACTACCCGCAGTCGAGCGCGTTCCTCGACGCCTGTGACGAGCTCGGCCTGCTGGTCTGGGAGGAGATCCCGGGCTGGGGCCACGTCGGGGACGACGCCTGGCAGCGGCGGAACCTGGCGGACGTCGAAGGCATGGTCGTGCGCGACCGCAACCACCCGAGCGTCATCGTGTGGGGCACGCGGGTGAACGAGGCGAACGGCACGACCGCGATGTACCAGCGGACCGGCCGGCTCGCGCGGCAGCTCGACCCGTCCCGGCCGACGAGCGGCGCGCTGGCCAGCACCACGCTCGGGCGGTTCGCCGGCAGCGACGTCGAAATCCTCGCCTACAACGACTACACCGCCCGGCGCGGGGCGCCGTTCCGGCTGCGCCCGCCGCGGCCGGGGGTGCCGTACCTGGTGACGGAGTCGATCGGCACGCTCGCCGGGGCCCGGGCCTACCGGCGCAGCGACTTCCCGGCGGCCCGGCAGCAGGCGGAACTGCACGCGAAGGCCCACGACCTCGCCGCCGCCGACGACCGCTACTGCGGGCTGCTCGCCTGGTGCGCGTTCGACTACCCGTCGGCCTGGCAGCGGTCGGTCGACGGGGTGAAGTACGCCGGGGTGTCCGACATCTTCCGGATTCCCAAGCCGGCCGCGGCCTTCTACGCCTCGCAGGGCGACCCGCGGGTGCGCGCGGTCGTCGAACCCGGTTTCGCGTGGGACTTCACGGCCCAGCCGGCCGGGCCCGGGGCGGGGGTGACGATCTGGTCCAACTGCGACCGCCTGCTGCTGTTCCTCGACGACCGGCCGGTGGGCGCGGCCCGCAGCCGGCGCGCGGAGTTCCCGCACCTGCGGTACCCGCCGTTCGCCGTCGACCTGGTGGTACCGAAGGGACGGCGGCCGCAGCTGCGCATCGACGGCTACGTCGGTGAGCGGCTGGTCCTCAGCCGCCGGTTCAGCGGGGATCGCGGGTCGGACGTGCTCAGCTGCGTGCCCGACGATCCGGAGCTGCGCGCGGACGGCAGTGACGCCACCCGCGTGGTGGTGGCGGCGGTGGACCGCTTCGGGACCGTGCGCGCGGGGACGACCGGCCGGGTGCGGCTGACGCTGACCGGCCCGGGTGAGCTGGTCGGCGATCCGGAGCTCGACCTCGGGGCGACGGGCGGAGCGGCCGCGGTGTGGCTGCGGCCGTTCGCGGGACAGCCGGGGACGCTCGCGTTGACGGCCCGCCACGAGAAGCTCGGCTCGGCCACGGCGACGGTCCGCGTGGCGACCACCGGAACGCGCCCCTGAGGCTGTCCCCCGACGGACGACACGGCTCACTCGCCGGTGAGCACCGCCGCCAGCACGGCGGCCTGGCTGATCGAGGGGGACCCGCTCGCCGTCAGCAGGGTCACCGGGCCGTCGCCGGCCAACGCGCGGAGGCGATCCAAGGCCGCCACCCGATCGGGCTCGCGCAGCTCTGCCCGGTAACGCTCGGCGAACTCCGCGAACCGCTCGGGATCGTGGCCGTACCAGGTGCGCAGCTCGTCGGACGGGGCCAGGCCGCGGTACCAGCCGTCGAGGACCACCGCCGTCCGGGCCGTGCCGCGGGGCCAGAGCCGTTCGACGAGCACGCGGACGCCGTCGGCGGGCCCGGCCGGGTCGGCCACGCGCGCCACCCGGACGACCGTCGGCTGCATGCGCGCATTCTGCGTCGGGAGCACGCGGGCCGCCACCGGAGCTACCGCATCGGGCGGCCGCTGCCCCGGGCAGCGAACGGACAAAGGGCCACCACGGCGACCGTGGAGGGATCGCCGTGGTGGTCCTACCCCCAGCTCGTGCCGCCCGTGGGACGACGACAGCCGAATCCGCCGGTTCCCCGGCGCCCGAGCCGGCCGTGGACATCGTCGGGAGCATGTCCTGCGGCCCCGCCAGGATGGCGGACCGGGCCTGCACCACGCTTGCAGTACGCTTGCACACCCGATCAGGTGAGTGGAGGTGACCGGGTGGAGTTCCGCCTCCTCGGCGCCGTCGAGGCGACGGCGGACGGCGACCCGGTCGATCTCGGCTCCCGCAAGCAGCGCCTGGTCCTCGCCGTCCTGCTGCTCGAGACGCCGCGGCCGGTCACCGTCGAAAGCCTCGTCGACCGGCTCTGGCCCGACGATCCCCCGGCCAGCGCGCGTGGCACCGTCCAGGCGCTGATCTCCCGCCTGCGCGCGGTGTTCCGCGCCACCGGCGGCCCCGAGCTGGTCACCGAAGACCACGGGTACGTCCTGCGTGCCGACCCGGACACCGTCGACGCCCACCGCTTCACCGCCCTCACCCACCGGGCCCGCGCGGCGGCCGACGAGACCGCCGTCGAACTGTTCGACGAGGCCCTCGCCCTCTGGCGGGGTGACGCGCTCGCCGGGGCCGCGTCGGGCGCAGTCGCCGAGCTGCTGCTCGCCGGGTTGACCGAAGCCCGCTGGAGCGCGCTGGAAGACCGCATCGACGCGCAGCTGCGGCT
Source organism: Amycolatopsis sp. NPDC003861 (assembly GCF_053605405.1). NCBI lineage: Bacteria > Bacillati > Actinomycetota > Actinomycetes > Pseudonocardiales > Pseudonocardiaceae > Amycolatopsis > Amycolatopsis sp. NPDC003861. Next base: position 13,826 of record NZ_JBSGJD010000064.1, on the reverse strand, counting down.
CGGCCGCGGGCGCGACGTGCTCGCCGAACTGACCACGCTGGTCGCCGCGCACCCGCTGCGGCAGCGGTTCGTCGGCCAGCTCATGCTCGCCCTGCACCGCGAGGGCCGCACCGACGACGCCCTCGCCGCCTTCCGCAGCCTGCGCGCCCGGCTCGTCACCGAACTCGGCCTCGACCCCTCCCCCGAGCTGACCCGTCTCGAAGCCGCGATCCTCGCCGCCGACCCGGCCCTCGACGCCGCGCCGGAGCCGGCACCCGAACCGGTCCGCCCGGCCCAGCTGCCCCACGACGTCCGCGGCTTCACCGGCCGCGCCGCCGAGCTCGCCCGGCTCGACGAACCGGCCGAGCCCGGCCCCGGCGCCGACATCCGCGTGGTCACCGGCACCGCCGGCGTCGGCAAAACCGCCCTCGCCGTCCGCTGGGCACACCGCGTCCGCGACCGCTTCGGTGACGGCCAGCTCTACCTCGACCTGCGCGGATTCGACCCCGACCACGAGCCGCTCACCCCGGCCGTCGCGGCCGCGCAGCTGCTGCGGGCGCTGGGCACCGACCCGCGGGCCATCCCGCCGGACCCGGACGGCCGCACGGCCCTCTGGCGCTCCCTCCTGGCCGACCGGCAGGTCCTCGTCCTGCTCGACAACGCCCGCGACAGCGCCCAGGTGACGCCGCTGCTGCCGCCGTCGGGCACGGTGCTGATCACCAGCCGCCAGCGGCTCGGCGACCTCATCGCGCGCACCGGCGCGCGAGCCGTCCCGCTCTCCGTGCTACCGGCCGAGGATTCCCGGCAGCTGCTGGAAACCGTGCTCGGGCCACCCGCGGTCGCCGCCGAACCGGCCGCGGCGGCGGAACTGGCCCGGCTGTGCGGGCACCTGCCCCTCGCCCTCCGGCTGGCCGCGGCGAACCTCGGCGAGGTCTCGGGTATCGCCGAGCTGGCCCGCGAACTCGCCGACGGCGACCCCCTGGCCGGCCTGAGCGTCGACGGCGCCGAGGAAAGCGCGGTCACAACGGCGTTCTCCGTGTCCTACCGGGCCTTGCCCGCCGGGCACCGCCTCCTGTTCCGGCGGCTCGCCCTCGTGCCGGGCCAGACGTTCACCGCACCGGTCGCCGCGCGGCTCGCCGCCGTCACCGAAGGACACGCCGGCCGGCAACTCAAGGCCCTCGCCGCGGCCAACCTCGTCGAACGGCACTTACCCGGCCGCTACCGCTTCCACGACCTGCTGCGCAGCTACGCGGGCGGGCGGGTCGCGGCCGACGACACCGCCACCGACGCGGACGCGGCCCGGCGGCGGCTGTTCGAGCACTACCTGGCCACCGCCGACGCCGCGGGCCGCCTGCTGATCCCCCACTTCCTCCGGCTCCCCCGGCCCGATCCGGAACCGGCGTTCGAGGGCACCGAAGACGCGCTGGCCTGGCTGGACACGGAGTGGCCGAACCTCGCCGCCGCCGTCGAGCACGCGGCGGCACACGGCCCGCGCGAGTACGCCTGGCACCTGGCCGACGCGCTCCGGGCCTTCTTCCACCACCGCGGCCACCACGCGGAATGGATCGAGACGGCCACGACGGCGTTGACCGCCGCCCAGGCCGACGGCGACCGGCAGGCGCAGGCGGCGATGCGGCTGTCCATCGCGCTCGCCGGGGTCAACAGCGGCCGCTACGCCGACGCCCGCGCGCACCTGACGACGGTCCTGTCCGACGGGCTGGCAGCGGACTGGCCGCCGGGGCGCGCCGCGGCGCTCAACAACCTCAGCGCCGTGCTCCAGCGCCTCGGCGACGCGCACGAGGCGATCGCGTGCGGCCTGGAAGCGTTGCGGCTGTGCGAAAAAACGGCCATGCCGGGCATCACGATGGCGCTGGCCAACCTCGGGTTCGCCTGCGGGCAGGTCGGCGACTCCGACGCCGCGCTCGGCCACTTCGCCCGTGCCCTCGAGATCGCCGAACGCGACGACGCGCGGTTCAGCGTCGCCGTGCTGCTGGTCGACCTCGGGCACGTCCACCGCGACCTCGGCCACGCCGTCGCGGCCGAATTCTACGAGCGAGCCCTCACCGCCAACCGGGAACTCGGCTACCAGTACGGCGAAGCGGCGGCGCTGTCCGGCCGGGCGGTCATGGAGGCCCGGGCGGGCGACGCCACCCGGGCCCTGACGGACGCGGCCGACGCCGTCGAGCTGACCCGCCGCATCGGCGACCGCGGCACCGAAGCGTCCGCACTGGCCGCGCTCGGCGAAACGTGCCTCCGGCTCGACCGCCCCGCTGAAGCGGTCGAGCATCTGACGGCAGCATTGGACATCGCCCGCGAAACGAGCTTCACGTGGTGCGAAGCCGCAGCGCTGACCAGCCTCGCCGAAGCGGCGTTCGCCGTGGGTGACACCGAATCGGCGCACACCCACGGCGAAGCGGCGGTCAAGCTCGCCACCCAGGCCGGCTACCGGCCCCTGGAAACGCGAGCCGCCCGCGTGCTCAGCAGGTAGCCGGGGCCGTGCACTTCGCGCGGGCCAGGATGGTGCCGAAGTTGTCCTGGTAGGCCGCGCTGATCGCCGCGTTCTCGACCTTGATCAGGATTTCGTCGTTGTCGCGCAGGGCCGCGCCGGAGATGTTGTGCGAGCCGGTGAAAACGAGCTGCCGGCCGCTCTTCTCGCTGTAGTTGCCCGTGTAGAGCATGTACTTCGAATGCACGGTGATCTCGCGGTCGTTCACGGTCGTGCTGAATTTCTTGAGCGTGATGTTCGCCTTGCCCTTGAGCGCGGCCAGTGCCGCGGTGCCCAGGTCGTCGTAGACGATCCGGACCTTGCAGCCCAGCTTCGCGATGCGCGCCAGCTCGGTGACGACCGGGGTGCGCGAGTCGGCGATGTTGGCCTGCACGACGTTGAGCGAGCAGCCGGCTTCGTACTTGGTGATGTACTTCAGCAGCTGCGCCCACGTGTCGGTGGCGAACTCCTCGGAGGCGCCACCACGGGAGTCCGCGCGCGGCGAGAGGTAGCTGGTGACCATCGTGGTCAGCGTCTTGTGGTAGCCGGCGTCGTCGAAGTAGTCGTTGTTCTTCTTCTGCGCCAGCATCTTCTGCATGTGGCCGAGGTAGAAGCCGTACAGATCGGGGTCGCCGTACGTCAGCAGAGCGTTGTTGAACATGTTGCCCTGCACCGTGGTCAGGTTGTACGAGCCGATGACGACGACGTCCTTCTTGCCCTCGGTCTCGGAGAACATCCACAGCTTGTCGTGGTTGATCGAGTGCGGGCTGCCGTCGTGGGCGATGCACCCGGTGTTGTCGCCGCCGGTGCCGCAGAAGACGAGCTGGGTGAGCCCGGCGGACTTGAGGATCGGCATCGCGGTGTTCGCCGGGTCGTCGTCCGCGGCGCCGTCGAGCGCGATCCGCACCTTGACGCCGCGGGCCTGCGCCGCCTTCACCGCCTCGGCCAGCGCCGGCCGGGTCCAGCTGAAGAGGGAGATGTGGATCTCGGCACCGGCCGGGGTGCCGTTGGTCAGCTGGACCAGCCGCGTCTCGATGGAGTGGTCGCGATCGCCGTTCTCGGGCGGGTTGTTGAAGATCGCTTCCATGCCGGTCGCCTCGGCGGCCGCCGTCGGCGCGGCCTGGGCGATCCCGCTGCCGGCCAGCGCGAGCAGCGCGCCGACGGCCACGGTGAGCGCCTTGAACTTGGGGGTCATGTCTTCCTCCCGGTCGGATGCCCCCAAGCTCGCAATGCGGCGTACAAGATCCGTACACCCGGACGTTGCCGTGCATACACGACGAAAGCGGCGCGGAACCCGACTCTTGGCGGGTTCCGCCCATCCGGGGCGCAGAGGACGCTTCTCCTGGCTCCCACGGGCGGAGCCGGGAAAGGACGACCTCCATGAGATCGAGGGTGCTTCCTGCCATGCTCGGCGTGGCCATCGGCCTGCTGGGCACCGTCGCCGTCGCCACGCCGGCCGAGGCCGCCGCGGTCTGCGGCGACCAGATCGTCGGCAACGGCGGGTTCGAAAGCGGCACCACGCCGTGGACCCAGACCAGCGGCGTCATCACCGCGGCCACCACCGCGCAACCCGCGCACGGCGGCACGGTGCTCGCCCGCCTGGACGGCACCGGCAGCACGCACACCGACACCCTGTCCCAGTCGCTGACGCTGCCCGCCGGCTGCGCGTCGGCGACGCTCTCGTGGTGGCAGCACATCGACACCAAGGAGACGACCACCAGCACGAAGTACGACAAGCTGGTGGTGCAGGCGGGGACCGACACCCTGGCCAGCTATTCGAACCTGGACAAGAACACCGGCTACGTCCAGCGCACCGTGGACGTCTCCCGCTACCTCGGCCAGACGGTGACGCTGAAGCTCACCGGCACCGAGGACTCCAGCCTGGCCACCAACTTCGTCCTCGACGACTTCGCGCTGACCACCACCGGGTCCGCACAGTCGCCGGTCGTCACCTCGCCGGGCGCCCAGACCGGCGCCGTCGGCCAGGCCGCGTCGCTCCAGATCCAGGCGAGCGACCCGCAGGGTGACGCGCTCACCTACAGCGCCACCGGCCTGCCCGCCGGCCTCGCGATCGGCGCGAGCACGGGCAAGATCACCGGCACGCCGACGACCGCGGGCACGTCCTCGGTGACCGTGACGGCGAAGGACCCGGCCGGCAACAGCGGCAGCACCACCTTCAGCTGGACGATCTCGGCCGCTCCCGCGGATTCGACGCGCACGCCGGTCAATCCGGCATACACGGTGAACCTGACGTCGAACACCGCGGGCGACACGTGGACCGGGCACCAGAGCGTCAGCTTCACGAACGGCTCCGCGACCGCGCTGCCCGAGGTGTACCTGCGGCTCTGGGACAACTACCACGGCGCCTGCCCGACGACGCCGATCACGGTCACCAACGTCACCGGCGGCACGGCGTCCGCGCTGAGCGTGAACTGCACGGCCCTGAAGATCACGCTGCCCGCGCCCCTGGCCCAGGGCCAGTCCGCGACCATCGGGTTCGACCTGAAGATCGTCGTGCCCAGCGGCGCCGACCGGTTCGGCCACGACGGCGCGTTCAATATGATCGGCAACGCGCTGCCGGTGCTCGCCGTCCGCGACGGCGCGGGCTGGCACCTCGACCCGTACACGAACAACGGCGAGTCGTTCTACACGGTGATCAGCGACTTCGACGTCACCCTCGTGCACCCGACGTCGCTGCTGACCCCGGCCACCGGCACCTCGACCGAGACGACCAGCGGCACCACGACCACCACGCACGCGGTGGCTCCGAAGGTGCGGGACTTCGCGTGGGCCGCCGGGCCGTTCGCGAAGATCACCACGACGTCCGGCAAGGGCGTGCGGGTCAACGTCTACTCGGTCAGCGGGATCTCCACCAGCAGCGCCAACTCGATGTTGTCGCTGGCCGCCGACGCCATCGACGTCCACTCGGGCCGCTTCGGCGACTACCCGTACGGTGAGGTCGATGTGGTGCTGGACAACAACTTCTGGTTCGGCGGCATGGAGTACCCGGGCTTCGTGATGGACATGGTGTCGAACGTGGCCCTGCCGCACGAGCTCGCGCACCAGTGGTTCTACGGGATCGTCGGCGACGACGAGTACACCTCGCCGTGGCTGGACGAGAGCTTCACCGACTACGCCACCGACCTCTACCGCGGGATCACCGGCAGCGGCTGCGGCATCACCTGGCAGTCGAGCGCGGAGAAGCTGACCAACTCGATGGCCTACTGGGACGCGCATTCGTCCCGGTACTCCACGGTCGTCTACAACTACGGCAAGTGCACCCTGCACGACCTGCGGCGGCTGATCGGCGACACGGCGATGGCGAACCTGCTCAAGTCGTACGCGCAGTCGCACTGGTACGGCGTGTCGACGACGGCGGAGTTCAAGGCCGCGGCACAGGCGGCGGCCGGGTCGACCGACCTGACGTCGTTCTGGGCTTCGCACCGCGTCGAGGGCTGAAAAACCGGTTGGAGTTCCCCGTCCGCGTCCGCCACTGTGGGGACGTGGACGGGGAACGGCTCTTCTGTGATGTCGGCATGGCGGCGCGCATCGAACGTGCGGAGGTGCGGTTCGTCGCCGCCTGTTGCGACGCCGCCCGCGCCCGGCTCGGGGTCGGCCGCGGCTTCACGCGCCCGCTCGCCGGGGGTGTCGCGACCTTCGCCGAAGCCGGGTCGCCGTTCACCAAGGTCGCCGGGCTCGGCTTCGCCGGGCTGCCCGATCCCGCCGCGCTCGCGGAGATCGAGGCGGCGTTCGCCGAACGGGGCGTGCCGGTGCAGGTCGAGCTTTCGCAGCTCGCCGACTCGGCGGTCGGGGCGATGCTGACCGCGCGTGGCTACCGCCTGGAGTCGTACGAGAACGTGCTCGGGCGGCGGATCGGCGACACCGGGTTTCCCGGCGACGTCCGGGCCTGCCGCGACGACGAGCTCGAGACCTGGCTGTCCGCGGTGGCCGAAGCGTCCGCCGTGGACGACGGACAAGGCTTGCCCGCGCACGAGGACTTCCCCCACGACCTGCTCGTGAACGCCCTGCGGGACATGGCCGGGGTGCGGCGCTACCTGGCGACCCGGGACGGCGAGTTCGCCGGGGGCGCGAGCTTCCGCGTCACCGACGGGATCGCGCAGTTCAGCGGCGCGGCGACGCTGCCGGCGCACCGGCGTCGCGGGGTGCAGACGGCGTTGCTGCGGGCCCGGCTCGCGGCGGCCGCCGAGGCCGGGTGCGACCTCGCCGTCGTCACCACGCAGCCCGGGTCGAAGTCCCACCAGAACGTGCAGCGGCAGGGGTTCGACCTGCTCTACGCGCGGGCGATCCTGGTGAAGGGCACCTCCGCGGCGAGCTCCTCCGGGGCCGAGAGCCGCCAGGCCTCGTAGAGGAGCTCGGCGAGTTCGTCGGCGTCGACGCCGTCCAGGTAGACGACCACCCAGCCGAAGCCGCCGGCGGTGAACTGGACCTCGAAGACGTCCGGGCGCTCCGAGACCAGCGCCAGCTGCTCGGAGACGGTCTGCTTGAGGCCGACGGTCCGGGTCCGCGGCCAGAAGTAGCCGAACCGCTTGCCGCGCACGCTGAACGACGAGTAGTCGCGCGCTTCCGAGCGCTGGACCTCCGCCAGCGTCCCGAGCAGCTGTTCGAACTTCTTGACCGGCACCGCCACCGTCTGTCCCCCTGTCTCCGGCGACCACCGTAGCGCGCCGGTACCGTGCCGGACATGACCGACTCCGGCGAGGTGTTCGTCAAGCGAGGCCACGCACCCGGCGCGACGGCCGCCGAGGTGGCGGGCCTGCGCTGGCTGGCCGCGGCGGGCACGGTGCCGGTGCCCGTCGTGCGCAGCCACGACCAGGACCGGCTCGTCATCGACCGGGTCCCCGCCGGACGCCCGTCGGCCGCGGCGGCGGAACGCTTCGGCCGCGGGCTGGCCGGGTTGCACGCCGCGGGCGCGCCGGCGTTCGGCGCACCGCCGCCCGACGGCCCGGCGGACGCGTGGATCGGCCGGGCACCGATGGCCAACGTCCCGGCGGAGGACTGGGTGTCCTGGTACGCGGCGGACCGGGTGCTGCCCTACGTTCGGCTGGCGATGGACGCGGGGACGTTCGGTGCGTCCGAAGCGGCGTTGTTCGAGCGGGCCTGCGGGCGGCTCCCGGCGTCGGCCGAGCCGCCCGCGCGGCTGCACGGCGACCTCTGGAACGGCAACGTGCTGTGGGACGGGCGCGAGGCGTGGCTGATCGACCCGGCCGCCCACGGCGGGCACCGCGAGACGGACCTCGCGATGCTGCACCTGTTCGGCTGCCCGCACCTCGACCGCGTCGTCGCCGCTTACGCCGAGGCGGCGCCCCTGGCGACCGGCTGGCGCGACCGGATCGGGCTGCACCAGCTGTTCCCGCTGCTGGTCCACACCGTCCTCTTCGGACAGTCCTATGCGGACCAGGCGGTGGCGGCGGCCCGGTCGTTCTAACAGTGGTCCAGCATGGTCTCCAGCGCCTTCTGCTCCGGGACCGTGATGGTCAGGCCGTAGTTGCGCTTCACGACGATCCAGTCGGTGGCGTAGGCGCACCAGTAGGACACGAGCGGCGGCTTCCAGGCGTCCGGGGCCTTGTCGCTCTTCTGCTCGTTGAGGTTGTCGGTGACCGCTTTCAGCTGCGGGCGGACGAGGTCGTTCGCGAACTGCTCGCGCCGCTCCCGCGTCCAGCTCTTGGCGCCGCTGATCCAGGCCTGCCCGAGCGGGACCATGTGGTCGATGTCCAGATCGGACGCCTTGTGCCACGTCTCGCCGTCGTAGGGGCTGACCCAGGTGCCGGACTTCGCGGCGCACTGCGCGTCGGTCTTGACGTCCTTGCCGTCCCGTTTGAGGACCTGCTCCCGGACATCGCAGTTCGCGTCGACCTTGTCCCAGTGCGGGAACTCGTCCCGGCTGTAGCCGTCCATGGTCCCGCGCACGGCGACCTTCAGGGCGGCCAGCTCGGTGCGCGCCTCGGCGGGGGCGATCCGCGGGGCGGCGACCGTGCCGGGCGCCTGGGTGACCGGACCGGCGCCGGAGGCCAGCTCGTCGGCGAGCTTGCAGCCGGTGAGCGATGAACCGGCGAGGACGGCGAGAAGGACAAGCGCTCGGGTGCGCGGCATCGTGAACCCCTTTCACAGCTACCGGGAGGTGCCCAGCGGGTGCGAGGGGGAAACGGTGCAGATGGCCTAGTTGGCGCGATCCGAACGGGTCAAGATCCGTGGAAGACCTGAGCGACGAAGACGGCGGCCACCACCCCGACCACGACGAGCACGGTGAGCACGAAGAGCAGGCCCCAGGGGACGTCCCGGATCGGCCGCTGCCGCGGGAAGACGCTGACCCGCACGGGCGGGGTCCACGCATCGAGGTCGTCCTCGGCCACCGGCGGCGGTTCGGGCGGCACGGGGATGACGGCGGGCAGGTCCGGAAGCCGGTCGAGAACGGGAAGGCGGGCGGGGAACCCGTCGGCGATGAGTGCGGCCCGCGGCGGGGCGAGGTGTGCGAGGGAGAGGGCGTAGCAGGCGTCGAGGACGTCGTCGGCCGACCAGACGGTCCGCCACCGGTTGTGCTGGGCGATGATCCGCCGCAGGCCCCGAGGCTCGGCGAGCACGACGGCGACATTGGGCACCGGGTGCGGCTCGGGCCAGCGGAGGGCGGGAGGGGCGGCGTTCGGTCGTTCGGCTTCCCGTGCGCGGCTGTCCCGCTCGGGCGGGACAGCCATCGCCCCGTCCCCGGCGGCCGGCTCGGGTCCGCTCGCCTGCCGGACCGCCGCCCACTCGCCCAGCCGCAACTCCGGCTCGCCCGCAGCCCGCGGTTCCGCCGGCGGGACGACCGCGACCAGGCCCGTCACGTGCCGGCCGCCTTCGTGGCCGGCCAGGGCGCCCCGCGCCGCCGCCACCGCGGCTCCGGTGCGGTCTCCCGGGCCCGGCCACTCCGCCGGCCCCGGCTCGTGGGCCGCGATCACCACCACTCCGCTGCGGGTGAACACCAGGGCGTCCACCCGCCGCGGGCCGAGCCGGCTCTGCAGCGTGATGCCCGCCAGCGCCAGCCCCGTCAGGTGCTGCGGGCCCGGGCCCCACGATCGCAGCAACGCCACCAGGTGCTCCGCCGCCGGGGGGAGCGGCCGGTCTTCGCCGGTTCTCTGGAGGGCCACGAGCACGCCGGTCACACCTCCCACGACGCCTACGGCGAGCACTCCCTCGACGGTAGGAGGCAACCCCGCCCCTCCCCCAGCAGCCGAACGAGTGGTCGATCACCACCGTGCGTAGCCAGGAGGGGTGCACCGGGAAGGTCCACAGTGGACCGCTAGGGCCGCGGGGTGTTGCGCAGGTTGGCCCGCGCCAGGTCGACCATCTTGCCGACACCCCCGTTGAGCACCGTCTTCGTCGCGCCCAGCGCGAATCCGCGCACCATCTCCCCCGTGATGCGCGGCGGAATCGACAGCGCGTTCGGGTCCGTCACGACCTCGACCACCGCCGGCCCCGGGTGGGCGAACGCCTTCTCCAGCGCGCCGCGCACGTCGTCCGGGTCCTCGACGCGCTCCGAGAACACGCCGCAGGCCGCGGCGATCGCCGCGAAGTCGACCGGAGCGTGGTCGGTGCCGAAGTCCGGGAGGCCGTCGACCAGCATCTCCAGCTTCACCATGCCCAGCGTGGCGTTGTTGAACACCACCACCTTCACCGGGACGTCGTACGCCGGCAGCGTCAGCAGGTCGCCCATCAGCATCGCGAGCCCGCCGTCGCCCGACAGCGACACCACCTGGCGGCCCGGCTGGGACAGCTGGGCGCCGATCGCGTGCGGCAGCGCGTTCGCCATGCTGCCATGCCGGAACGAACCCAGCACGCGGCGGCGGCCGTTCGGCGTCAGGTAACGCGCGGCCCAGACGTTGCCCATGCCGGTGTCGACGGTGAACACCGCGTCGTCCGCGGCGACCTCGTCGAGCACCGAAGCGACGTACTCCGGGTGGATCGGGCGGCGGTGCTCGATCTTCGTCGTGTACGCGCCGACGACCTTCTCCAGCTTCCGCACGTGCTCGCGCAGCATCCGGTCGAGGAACACGCGGCCGGTCCGGGGCCGCAGCAGCGGGAGCAGGGCCCGCAGCGTTTCCGTCACGTCGCCGTGCACGGCCAGGTCCAGCGGCGTGCGGCGGCCGAGGCGCGAGGCGTCGTGGTCGACCTGGATCGTGCGCGCCTGCGGGAGGAAGTTGTCGTACGGGAAGTCGGTGCCCAGCAGCACGATCCGGTCGGCCTCGTGCATCGCGTCGTAGCAGGCGCCGTAGCCGAGCAGGCCGCTCATGCCGACGTCGAACGGGTTGTCGTACTGGATCCATTCCTTGCCGCCGAGCGAGTGCCCGACCGGCGCGGCGAGCTTCTCCGCCAGCGCCATGACCTCCTCGTGCGCGCCGCGGACGCCCGCGCCGGCGAACAGCATCACCTTCTCGCCGGAGTTCAGCAGGTCCGCCAGCTCCCGCACGACCTCGGCCGGCGGCACCGCGGGCGACGGCGTCACCAGCGGGAGGCGCTCGGTCAGCGGGCCGGTGGCCTTGCGGTCGGCGAGGTCGCCCGGGATGGTCAGCACCGCGACGCCGCCCCGGCCGACGGCGGCCTGCGTGGCGATCCGCAGCAGCCGCGGCAGCTGCGCCGGGTCCGCGACGACCTCGCTGAAGTGGCTGCATTCGGCGAAGAGCCGATCCGGGTGGGTCTCCTGGAAGAAGCCGGTGCCGATCTGGTTCGACGGGATGTGCGACGCGATCGCGAGCACCGGCGCGCCCGACCGGTGGGCGTCGAACAGGCCGTTGACCAGGTGCAGGTTGCCCGGCCCGCAGCTGCCCGCGCAGACGGCGAGCTTGCCGGTGACCTGCGCTTCGGCCGCGGCGGCGAACGCGGCCGTCTCCTCGTGGCGGACGTGGACCCACTCGATGCCGTCGGTGCGGCGGACCGCGTCGACGATCGGGTTCAGGCTGTCCCCGACGATGCCGTAGATGCGCTCGACCCCGGCGTCGCGCAGGGTCCTGACCAGTTGTTCTGCCACGGTAGCCATACCTCCAGGGTGACCCCGGATGATCGATGCGTCCAATGCCTGATTGGCTGAAATTCCATACACTGTCGGCATGGACGTCCAGACGCTGCGGCTCTTCCGGGAGGTCGCGGCCGGCGCCACCGTCACCGAGACCGCCGTGCGGGCGCACCTCACCCAGCCCGCGCTGTCGCGGGCCCTGCGGCGGCTCGAGCGCGACGCCGGCGCCGACCTGTTCCGCCGGTCCGGACGGGTGCTGCGGCTGACGCCGGCCGGGCACGCCTTCAAGCGGCACGTCGACCTCGTGCTCGACCAGCTCGACCAGGGCCTGCGCGAAGTCGGCGAGATCGTCGCGCCGGACACCGGGGTCGTCCCGCTGGCATTCCTGCACACGTTCGGCACCTGGCTGGTGCCCGCGGTGCTGAGTGGCTTCCTCGGCGAGCACCCGAGCGCCCGGTTCGAGCTGCGGCAGCACGGCGAGGCCGGCCTCGAAGCCGAGCTCCTCGAGGGCACGGCGGACCTGGTCATCACCAGCGGCGACCCCGGGCACCCCCAGCTGCACTGGTCGCGGCTGCTCGTCGAACCACTGCGGCTCGCGGTCCCGCCGCGCCACCGGCTCGCCGGGCGACGGCGGGTGCGCCTCGCCGACGTCGCGGACGAGACGTTCATCCTCCTGCGCCCGGGTTACGCGCTGCGCGAGACGACCGAGCGGCTGTGCGCCGAAGCCGGGTTCGTCCCGCGCATCGGGTTCGAAGGCGACGAGGTGGAGACGCTGCGCGGCCTCGTCACCGCCGGGCTCGGCGTGTCCGTGGTGCCGCTGCCGCACACGGCGGCGTTCCCGGCACCGCACCTCGAACTGACCGATGTGGACGCTGCCCGCGACATCGGCCTCGCGTGGGCGGCGGGCCGGAACCTCCCACCACTGAGCGAAACCTTCCGCCGGCACGTCGTCGAAGCGGCCCCGCGGCTGGTGGCGCCCGACCTCGACCGTCCACAAGGGACGATGTGAGAAGGGCCGTACGGGCCCGCGGGATCCCCGCCGGTGTGACAGGGTGGAGGCATGGTCGCCGCGCTGAGATCCTTCCTGCTGTCCTGGACCTCCGTCACCCCGGTGGTCGGCGTGCTCGTGCTGGCGCTCACCTGGGGCCGCGACCTCGGCCCGGTCTTCGTCGGGGTCGTCGCCGTCGCGCTCGGGGCGACCGTGCTGGCCGCGGTGCACCACGCGGAGGTCGTCGCCCACCGGGTGGGTGAACCGTTCGGCTCGCTGGTGCTCGCGGTCGCGGTCACGGTCATCGAGGTCGCGCTGATCGTCACGATGATGGTGTCGGGCGGCCCGGAAGCGGGCTCGCTCGCGCGGGACACGGTGTTCGCCGCCGTGATGATCACGACCAACGGTATCGTCGGCATCTCGCTGCTGGTCGGCGCCCGCCGGTACGGCTCGACGCTGTTCAACTCCGAAGGCAGCGGCGCCGCGCTGGCGACGGTCGCGACCCTGGCCACGCTCAGCCTGGTGCTCCCGGCGTTCACCTCCAGCACGCCAGGCCCGGCGTTTTCCCCCACCCAGCTGACCTTCGCGGCGCTGGCCTCCCTGGTGCTGTACGGCACGTTCGTGCTGACGCAGACGGTCCGGCACCGCGACTTCTTCCTCCCGGTGGCGGCCGACGGCGCGGTCAAGGAGGACGACCACGCCGAACCGCCGTCCAACCGCGCGGCCCTGGGCAGCCTGGCGCTGCTGCTCGTGGCGCTGATCGCGGTGGTCGGCCTGGCGAAGGTCGAGTCCCCGGCCATCGAAGCCGGCGTGCGCGCGGCCGGGTTCCCGCAGTCGTTCGTGGGCGTGGTGATCGCCCTGCTGGTCCTCCTGCCGGAAACCCTGGCCGCGGTGCGCGCGGCCCAGCGCGACCGGATGCAGATCAGCCTCAACCTGGCCTACGGCTCGGCGATCGCGAGCATCGGCCTGACCATCCCGGCCATCGCGCTGGCGTCGGTCTGGTTGCCGGGACAGCTCCTGCTCGGCCTCGGTTCGACGCAGATCGTCCTGCTGGCGCTGACGGTGGTGGTGAGCGTCCTGACGGTCGTCCCCGGCCGCGCCACCCGCCTCCAGGGCGGCGTCCACCTGGTCCTCCTGGCCGGCTTCCTGGTTCTGGCCATCAACCCCTGACCCGGTGTCACGCCCCTGATCACGCGAGTTCCGCCTTCAATCACGCGGGTGACGTGCCCAGTCACGCGAGATACGGGCCTGATCACGGCCGATGCCAAGGCGACAGGGACTGTCCCAAGATCGGTGTTTCCGGCCCGACACGCCGGGCTGAGGTCCGGCGGGATGGGCACTGTGAGTGATGACATCGGAGCTTGTGAGTC
>NZ_JBSGJD010000063.1:0-40116 GCF_053605405.1 Amycolatopsis sp. NPDC003861 | reverse complement strand
GGAAGCCCGTGCAGCCGATCACGCGGTCGTAGCGGATTTCCTTGACGACCTCGTCGGCGCGGGCGAAGGCGAACTTGACGTGGTAGCAGCTCCTCGAACGTCTCCACGATCCGACGGTCGCAGGCGCGCCCGTGCGCAACATCGGCCACCTGGCCGAGATCCGCTGGCAGACTGGCCGGGTCATGACTGCGACGAAACTCCTCCCGGCGGGCACGGTCACGATCCTCTGCGCCGGCGACGCCGCCCCGGCCGTCTTCACGACCCCGGCCGAGGCGCTCGCGGCGCTGACCGGCGGCCCGGCGGCGGTGCACACCGGCGACGTGCTGATCCGCGACGACGGCACGCCCACCGGCCCGGCCGTGCGCCGCTGCGAACAGCTGCGCGCGCTGGCGGACGAGGGCCGCATCCTCGTGTCGGCCCGCGCCGCGGCGGGTCTCGGGGACGCCGTGCCGCTGCACGACCTCGGCGTCCACCGCCTGCCGGACCTCACCGCGCCCGAGCGCGTCTTCGAGCTCGGCGGGACACCCGGGCCCTTGCGCTCGCTCGACGCCGTCCCGAACAACCTCCCGGTGCAGCTGACCGGCTTCGTCGGCCGCGACACCGAGGTCGCCGAAGTCCGGCGGCTGCTCGCCGGCACGCGCCTGGTGACCCTCTCCGGCCCCGGTGGCAGCGGCAAGACGCGGCTGGCCGCCCAGGTCGCGGCCGGGGGCGAGTGGCCCGACGGTGTCTGGTGGGTGGAGCTCGACGCCGTCACCGACGTCGCCGAGCGGGTCGCCGCGACGCTCGGCGTGCCGGTGGAACCCCAAATCGGGGCCGCCCGTTCGGTCGCGACGCACCTGCGCGACCGGCGGGTGCTGCTCTGCCTCGACAACTGCGAGCACGTCCTCGACGGCGCCGCCAAGGTCGCGGTCGAGCTGCTGCGGTCCTGCCCCGAGGTCGCGGTGCTGACGACCAGCCGGGAGCCGCTGGACGTGCCGGGGGAGACGGTGTGGCGGGTGCCGCCGCTGGCCGTCGACGACGCCGTCGCGCTGTTCGTCGAGCGCGCGGGCGCGGTCCGGCCGCTGTTCACCCTGGACGCCTCCAGCGCGGCCGCCGTCCGCTCGATCTGCACCCGGCTCGACGGCATCCCCCTGGCCGTCGAACTGGCCGCCGCGTGGCTGGGAACGCTGACCCCGCACCAGATCGACGCCGGCCTCGACGACCGGTTCGCTTTGCTGACGCGTGGCCCGCGCGGGGTGCCGGCGCGGCAGCGGACCCTCGAGGGCTCGATCGCGTGGAGCCACGACCAGCTCGACGCGCAGGACCGGGCGGTGTTCCGGCGGCTCGCGGTGTTCGCCGGCGGGTTCACCTTGGCTGCGGCGGGCGGCCCGGCGGTGCTGCCCGCGCTCGGCCGGCTCGTCGACAAGTCCTTGGTCCTGGCCGAAGACGGCCGCTACCGGCTGCTGGAAACGCTCCGCGAGTACGCGGCCGCCCGGCTGGCCGAGGCGGGGGAGACCGACGCCGTCCGCGACCGCCACCTCGACCACTACCTGGCCCTGGCCGAAGCCGCCGAGCCCGACCTCGACCGCGACAAGGACGCCTGGCGGGCCCGGGTGGAGCCCGAGCGCGACAACCTGCGCGCGGCGTTGGAATGGGGGCTGGCGCAGGAAGATCCCGCGCGGGGCCGCCGGCTCGCGGCCGCCGTCGCGTGGCTGTGGAATCTGCACGGCCGCGGCCACGAGGGCCTGGCGTACCTCAGGCGCGCGGTGGCCCGCTGCCCGGACGACCGGACGCCGGTGCAGGCCCGGCTGCTGACCGGGATGGGGCTCGTGGCGGACACGACCGCGCCGTTCGACGTCGAAGCGGCCCGGCAGGGCCTGGACCTGGCCACCGAACTCGGCGAAGCGGACCTGCGCGCGCGATGCCTCGCCCTGACGGCACTCGGTCACCTGTACACGGATTTGGACACCGCCTGGGACCTCGCCGTCGAAGCCGGCCAGGAGGCCGACGGTTTCGCGCGGGACAGCGCGTTGATGCTGCGCGGAATCATCCGGACCATCCGCGACCGCCACGACGAAGCGGCGCCCCTGCTCGCCGAGGCGGCTCAGGGGCTCCTCCGGCGCGGCGACCGCGGGCTCGCCTCGACCGTCCTCAGTGTGCAGTCGGCGAGCGCGCTGGCGGCGGCGGACCTGCCGAGGGCGCGTTCGCTTGCGCTGCAAGCCGTCGACGTCGCCGCACCGCTGAGGGACTTCCACCGCGTCAACACGACGTTGTGCCGCTTGGCGCAGGTGCACTGCGCGGCCGGCGATGTCGACGCCGGGTTCCGGGTGATGGAGCCGTTCCTGCGGCTGCTCGAGACGGCGGGCGACGTCTTCGTGCCGGGGATGGCGAATGTGCTGGGGCAGCTGCATTGGCGGCGGGGCGAGTTCGAGGAGGCGTTGCGCTGGTTCGAGCGCGAGGCCGTGCCCGGGACGTACATGGCGGCGCAGGGACTGCCGGAACGCGGGGCGCTTCTGCGTCGGCTCGGCCGGCTCGACGAGGCCGCGGAGGTCCTGGACACCGCCGTCGAGCTCGCTCGGCGCTGGTCGCTGCCGTCGCCGTTGGCGGACGCCCTGGACGAGCAGGGGCACCTGGCGGAGCCGGCGCAGGCAGCCGAACTGCACTACGAAGCGCTGAGCCTCCGCCTCGACCACGGCCTCCGGCTGGGGGTCCTGGCGAGCCTGGACGCGCTGACGGCGTTGTTCGCGCGCAGTGGCCGGGAGGCCGACGCCGCGCGGGTGTTCGCGTCGGCTTCGCAGGCCCGGGCCGAGCTGGGCGTTCCGCGGCGTCCGTTCGAGCAGGCGGAGCTGGTGACCTCCGAACCGCCGATGGCCCTCGACGACGTGGTCGCGTTCGTCCGCCGGACCCGGGGCTCGCGCGGCCGCCCGTCGAGCGGCTGGGGAAGTCTGACGCCGACGGAGCTGGAGGTGGTGAAGCTGGCGGCGGAGGGGTGCACCAACCCGGAGATCGGGGCGCGGCTGTTCATGAGCCGCGGCACGGTGAAGACGCACCTGGCGCACGTCTACGCGAAGCTGGGGATCGCGAACCGCACCGAACTGGCCACCCTCGCGGCGGCTCGCCTGGGCTGAAGTCAGTCCCAGTCGATGCCGAAGACCCCCGGCCCGAAGTCGAACGTCACCGCGTGCACGCCGTCCGCCCCGTCCAGCTTCAACGCCCGCCGTGCCAACGTCCCGTCCGCCCCGTTGCGCGAGTACTGCCAGCAACGCTCCGGTGCCGTCCCGCGCGCGAAGCGGACCTCCAGCAAGTACTCCCGCACCGGGCGGCGGAACTCGCGGTAGTGCGTGTTGCGGCACTCGGGGTACGGCGGGCCGCTATTGGTCAGCGTGTACTCGATCAAGTGCGTCTCGCCGCGGTTGATCGGCTGGTCGAACAGAAGTTCCGTGACGAGGAGGCCGTGGGCCTCGTCGATCTCCGCGCGGCCGATCCGGCAGTTGCGCACCGCGTGCAGCTCCGGGACGCCCGCCGCCGGGTCGTCCTGGGTGTACACCAGCAGCCAGCGGTCCTGGCCGTCCGCGGCCGACTGGAACACCGCGCGGGCCGTCACCGCGCGCTGGCCGCCGTCCTCGGCGATCTCGCACAGGTCGTGCAGGCCGACCATCTTCAGCGGCTGCTGGCGGTCGAGCGCGTGCGGCGCGCCCACCTTCTCCAGCAACGGCTGCAGCACCTCGCGCGGGAACGACAACGGCTCGCCGCCGGCCTGGCGCTTGCCGGCGCCGCCGCGGGGGCGGGGCGGGGGCAGCAGCCCGAGCAGGGAACCGGCGGGGACGTCGAGGATTTCTTCCAGCGTGCGCACCGCCGAAAGCGAGCTCTGCCGCTCCGGCTGTCTCTTGCCCGATTGCCAATAACTGAGGGCTGTCACGCTGACGACGACGCCGCGGGCCCGCAGCCGCGCCTGGATCCGGTCGAGCGAGAGGCCGCTGGTGGCGATGGCCGCGCGCAGCCGGATGGCGAATTCGGTGCGCCCGTTCTCCTGGCCGTCACCCACCGTGCTGCCCGCCATCGCTGAAATCCCGACCCGCCCCATGCCGTCCCCCGACGATCCCCGACACGGAGCACGTTAGCAGTTTTCCACGCGGTCTCCGCCCCCCTCTTCGGCCGTGCCGCCGGGGCCGCCACTCGGGCGAACGGGCTAGTACTGGCAACTGTGAACCATTGCCCCGGCCTGGGCCGACGCGCTTGTATGACTTGCCTGCGCCGGTGGCACCGCCTCCCCCTCACGGCCCACCCGGGCGCAGGTGCGACCGGCCGCGCGAGCGGTTCCGGCTCCGGTTCACCCGGCCGAGTTGTGCGACCGGCCGAGGTGACCGCGCGATGACCGGTGGCCCGGCGACGCCCCCAGCGCCGGGCCACCGGTCTTGTTACCAGCGGGTAGGCTCCCCCCATGGTCCTCCGGCAGAACATCCTCATCACCGGCGCGAGCAGCGGGCTGGGCGAAGGCATGGCCCGCCAGTTCGCGGCGAAGGGGCGCAACCTCGCGCTGTGCGCCCGGCGCACCGAACGGCTCGAGAAGCTGGCCGCCGAGCTGACCGCGGCGCACCCGGGGATCAAGGTCGTCACGCGCACCCTCGACGTCACCGACCACGACCGCGTGTTCGCCGTCTTCGAGGAGTTCCGGGCCGACCTCGGGTCCCTCGACCGGGTGATTGTGAACGCCGGGCTCGGGAAGGGGCAGCGGGTCGGCACCGGCCGGTTCGACGCCAACCGCCAGACCCTCGAGGTCAACTTCGTCGCGGCTGCCGCCCAGATCGAGGCCGCCGCGGGGATCTTCCGTGAGCAGGGCGCCGGCCACCTCGCCGTCATCTCCTCGTTCAGCGCCCTTCGCCCGTTCCCGGGCAAGCTGACCGCGTACGCCGCGTCGAAGGCCGGGATTTCGGCGTTCGTCGACGGCACCCGGATCGAGCTGAAGCGCCAGGGCATCGCCGTCACCGACGTGCGGCCCGGCTACATCGAATCGGAGATGAACGACCGGATCGGCCGGAACCCGTTGCTGGCCAAGGCCGGCACCGGCGCTCGCGCGCTGGCCAAGGCGATCGAGGCCGAGCGCGCCCGGGCCTACGTCCCGGCGTGGCCGTGGGTGCCGCTGAGCGTCGTCATGCGCGTGGTGCCGGCCGCGCTGCTGCGGAAGTTCGCGTGAACGCCCCGGTCGAGGTCCGCGCGGAGGACGCCTTCGACGCGGGCGCGGTGCACGCCTGGCTGAGCGCGAAGGTCGAGGGCCTCGGCGACGAGCCGCCGCACGTCCGGCAGTTCCCCGGCGGCGCGTCCAACCTGACCTACCTGCTGACGTACCCGGACCGCGAACTGATCCTGCGCCGCCCGCCCGCCGGGCACAAAGCGGCGTCCGCGCACGACATGCGGCGCGAGTACCGCGTCCAGCACGCGCTGAAGCCGGTGTTCCCGTACGTGCCGCGGATGGTGGCGTTCGGCGACGACCCGGCCGTGCTCGGCGGCGACTTCTACGTCATGGAGAAGCTGGACGGCCTGATCCTGCGCGGCGACCTGCCGCCGGGGATGACGCTGACGCCGGAGCAGGCACGCGAGCTGTCCGGCAAGGTCGTCGACCGGCTGGTCGACCTGCACGCCGTCGATGTCGAGAAGGCCGGCCTGGCCGACCTCGGCAAGGGCGCCGGGTACGTCGAGCGGCAGATCCGCGGCTGGTCGGAGCGGTACGTGGCGGCGCGCACGGACAACGTCGGCGACTTCGCCGAGGTGCGCGCGTGGCTGGCCGCGAACCAGCCCGGCGAGGTCAGGATCTGCTTGATCCACAACGACTACCGGCTCGACAACCTCGTCTTGGACGGCCCGGCGACGCTCACCATCACCGGCGTCCTCGACTGGGAGATGGCCACCCTCGGCGACCCGCTGATGGAGCTGGGCAGCATGCTGGCCTACTGGGTCCAGGCCGGCGACGACGGCGTCATGCACACGAGCCGCCGCCAGCCGACCCACCTGCCCGGCATGTTCACCCGCGAGGAGTTCGTCGCGCGCTACGCCGAGAAGACCGGGCTGGCGATCGGCGACTGGCGGTTCTACGAGGTCTACGGCCTGTTCCGGCTCGCCGCGGTGCTGCAGCAGCTGTACCGCCGCTTCAGTGACGGCGCCACTCGCAACCCGGCGTTCAAGGACTTCTGGCAGTTCGTCAACTACCTCGACTGGCGCTGCCGCGAGATCATCGCGAAGGGGAGCGTGTAGTGGGCGCGATCTACCTGGTCCGGCACGGACAGGCGTCCTTCGGCGCGGCGGACTACGACGCGCTGTCCCCGCGCGGCTTCGAACAGTCCACTGTGGTCGGCGCGGAGCTGCTGCGGCGCGGGGTGGTCTTCAGCCAGGTCCGGTCCGGCTCGCTGGCCCGGCAGCGGGACACCGCGGCGACGGCGCTGAAGGTGCTCGGCAGCGACGTCCCGGTGGCCGAGGACCCGCGCTGGAACGAGTACGACCACGTCGACATCGCGCTGCACCACGCCGGCGGGGCGCCGCAGGAGGATTCGCGGGCCTACCAGGGTGTCCTGGACGCGGCCCTGACGGCGTGGACGTCGGCGGGTGCCGACGGCCCGTGCGCCGAGACCTGGCCGGCGTTCCTCGCGCGGTGCCGGGAAGCGCTGGCCGACCTCGTGGCGTCGCTGGGCAAGGGGGAGCACGCGGTGGTGTTCACCTCCGGCGGCGTGATCGCGACGATCTGCGGTGCCCTGCTGGGGACGCCCGAAGCCGGGCTGCTCAAGCTCAACCGCGTCACGGTCAACGGCGGGATCACCAAGCTGGTGTCCGGCCGCGGCGGCGTCACGATGCTGTCCTTCAACGAGCACCCGCACTTCGAGGCGGACGCGGCCTCGTTGCTCACCTATCGCTAGGAGGCACCGATGCGGTTCGGCGAGGTCACGCTGCACCCGGTGAACGGCCACGGCCCGGAGGACGTCGTGGTCGACGCCGAGGGCCGGATCTACACCGGCGTCGACGACGGCCGGATCCTGCGCCTGTCGCCGGACGGCCGGCGCATCGACGTCGTCGCCGACACCGGCGGCCGCCCGCTCGGGCTGGAGCTGTACGGCGAAGACGAGCTGCTGGTCTGCGACGCGCGGGCCGGCCTGCTGGTGGTCCCGCTGGCGGGCGGTTCGCCCTCGGTGCTGGCCACTTCGGCGCTGGGCCTGGACTTCGTGTTCTGCAACAACGCGGCGGTGGCGTCCGACGGGACGGTCTACTTCACGGATTCCTCCCGCCGCTTCGGCATCGACAACTGGCGCGACGACCTGATCGAGCAGACGGCGGGCGGCCGCCTGCTGCGCCGCACCCCGGACGGCAGGATCGACCTGCTCCTGGACGGCCTCCAGTTCGCCAACGGCGTCGCGCTGGCCCCGGACGAGTCGTTCGTCGCGGTCGCGGAGACCGGCGCGTTCCGCGTGTCCCGGGTGTGGCTGGAAGACGGCCGGTCCGACGTCCTCGCCGACGGCCTGTGGGGCTTCCCGGACAACATCTCGACGGGCACGGACGGCCTGATCTGGATCACCCAGGCGTCCCCGAAGGTGGCGGCGCTGGACGTGGTGCGCCGGCTCCCGGCCTTCCTGCGGGCGGGGGTTCGCCGGTTGCCGGCGTCGCTGCAGCCCAGCCCGGGGCGTGAGGTGGGTGTCCTGGGGGTCGCGCCGGACGGGAAGGTCGTGCGCGAGCTGCGCGGCGAGATCGACGGGTTCCACATGCTGGTGGGCGTCCGCGAGTGGCAGGGGCAGCTCTACTTCGGCTCGCTGGAGGAGTCGGCGGTCGCGGTGACGCCGGCCGCCGGGTGACGCTGAGGCGGCGCGCCCTGAGCGGGCTCAGCGGCCCGTCCAGCGCGGCTCCCGCCCCGCGGTCCAGGCCGCGTAGAACTCCTTGTGGTCCTTCGCCGTCATCAGCAGCGCCTGGGTGATCGCCTCCAGCTCGATCGCGCTGCCCAGGTCCATGTCCAGCTCGCGGGTCAGCAGCACCTTCGTCGTCGCGTATGCCAGCGCCGGGCCGTCCGCCAGCCGCCGCGCCAACGCCGAAGCCTCCGAAGCCAGCGACGCGTCGGGGACCACCTGCGAAGCCAGCCCGATCTCCGAAGCCCGCGCCGCCGATACCTTGTCGCCCAGCATCAGCAGCTCCGTCGCGCGGCCCAGGCCGACCAGCCGCGGCAAGAGGTACGCCGATCCCATGTCCGCCCCGGCCAAGCCCACCTTCGTGAACAGGAACGCGAACTTCGCCGACTCCGCCAGCAGCCGGAAGTCGCTGGCCAGCGCGATCACCGAGCCCGCGCCCGCCGCCACTCCGTTCACCGCCGCGATCACCGGGATCGGGCACTCGCGCAGGGCCTTCACCACCGCGCCCGTCATGCGGGTGAACTCCAGCAGCTCGGCCGTTTCGAACTTCTGCAGCTCGCCGATGATCTCCTCGACGTCGCCGCCCGAGCAGAACCCGCGGCCTTCGCCCGTGATCACCAGCACCCGGACGTCCTCGTGCTGCGGCAGCTCGATGACCAGGTCCCGCAGGTCCGCGTACACGTCGAACGTCAGCGCGTTGAGCTTCGAAGGACGCGTGAACGTCACCGTGGCCACCCCGTCGGACACGGCGAACGCGAAGTGCTCCCACTCGCGAGTCAGCGGGGCAGTGGCACGGAACGGGCTCATGACTGGATTCCTCCGCCGTCGAGTACGAGGGTCTGGCCGTTGATCGCGGCCGCTTCCGGGGCCGCCAGGAAGGACACCGCGAACGCCACTTCCGCCGGCTCCAGCAGCCGGCCGAGCGGGGACGCCGCCGCCAGGGCCGCTTCCGCGTCCGAAGTGGACCGTCCGGAGCGGGAGACGATCCGCTCCACCGAAGTCGCCGTCATGTCCGTGCGGACGAACGCCGGGCACACCGCGTTCGCCGTCACGCCGGTGCCGGCCAGCTCCGCCGCCACCGCGCGCATGAAGCCCACCGCCGCGTGCTTCGACGCCGTGTACCCCGCCGTGTAGCGGTAGCCGACGTGCGAAGCCGTCGATGCCACCGTGACGATCCGGCCGCGGTCGCGCGAGCGCATGCCGTCCAGCACCGCGCGCGTGCAAAGGAAAGCTCCGGTTGCGTTCACCTCGAACTGCGCCTGCCAGTCGGCCAGCGAAGTCCGGGAAACCGGGGCGCTGGAGGAAATGCCGGCGTTGTTGACCAGCACGTCCACCGGGCCCGCCGAAGCGAAGTACTCGGCCACGGCTTCCTCGGAGGTGACGTCGCAGTCCGCGCGGCCCGGCGCCAGCACGGTGTCCCCGGCCGCCCGGAACCGGTCGGCGATCGCCGCGCCGATGCCGCGGGTGCCACCGGTGACCACGACCAGGCGGCTCACGGGCGGGCCGCCAGGGCGCGCCGGTCGAGCTTCCCGTTGGCGGTGCGGGGGAGTTCCGGCACGAAGACCACCTCGCGGGGGTACTTGTGCTTGGCCAGGTGGGCTTTCGCGTGGTTCTTGAGCTCGTCGGCCGACACCGGGGACCGCACCACGACGTACGCGCGCGGGACGACCAGGCCGTCGACCGCGTGCCCGACCACCGCGCAGTCGACCACGGCGGCGTGGCCGAGCAGGCAGTCCTCGACCTCGCCGGGCGCGACGAACACGCCGCCGACCTTGAGCAGCGCGTCCGCGCGGCCGTGGTGGCGGAAACACCCGTCCGGATCGCGGCTGAAGAGATCACCGGAGGTGAGCGTGTCGCCGTCGAACGTCCGCGCCGACTTCTCCGGATCGCCGTGGTACTCCAGGGCGATCGTCGGCCCGGTCACCCGCAGCGGCCCGATTTCCCCGTCCGGCAACGGTTCCCCGAGTTCGTCGACGACCTGCGCGGTGTACCCCGGCACCTCCGTGCCCAGCGTGCCGGCGCGAGCTCGCCCGGGCCGGTTCGACAGGTAGATGTGGTACGCCTCGGACGACCCGATCCCGTCCACCACCGGCACGCCGAAGGCCGCGTCCCACCGGCGGTGCAGCTCCGGCGGCAGCGCCTCGCCCGCCGATGTCGCCATCCGCAGGCAGCTCAGGTCCTGCTCCGCAGCGGCCGGGTGGGCGACCATCGCGCTCATCATCGTCGGCACGTTGACCAGAACAGTCGGCCGATGGCGGGCGATCAGCTCGAACACCAGGTCCGCGGTGCTGCGTTCGGGGAACGCGATGCCCGCGGCGCCGACGCCGAACGGGAACAGCGCCACCAGATCACGCGCGTAGCCGAAGAACAACTTCGGCACGGCCAGGACCTTGTCGTCCTCCCGCAGGCCGAGCACCTGGACGGCGTACCGCTCGAAGCTCTCCAGCGGACTGCGCAAGGGGTGCACGCACGCCTTGGGCGCGCCGGTGCTGCCGGTGGTGAACTTCCAGATCCCGATGTCGTCCACAGTGGTCGGTGCCGCTTCGAGGGTGTCCGGGGCCGCATCGACGAGTGTCCGGAAAGGACGTTCACCGGGGCGCAGCTCCGCCGCGGGGACGCCGGTCACCAGGAGGTTCCGGGCCCCCGCTTCGCGCAGCGCGGGCAGCGTGCCGGCGTCCGCGAGCACCACCACGGCCTCGGTGTAGCCGAGGTAGTACGCGTAGTCCTTGGGCTGCAGGAACGGGTAGACCTCGGCGGTGACCGCGCCGATCTTCTGCGCGCCGTACCAGGCCGCGACGAACTCGTCGCCGTCGCTCAGCGCCAGCAGCACCCGCTGTCCCCGGCGGACACCGGCGTCGAGCAGCACGTTCCCGACGCGGTTCGCCAGCGCCGCCAGCGCCGCGTAGCTGATCGCACGGTCCCCGACGTACAGCGCGGTCCGGTCACCCCGGCCGGAAGCCACGTGCCGGTCGAGGAAGTGCGTGGCGAGGTTGAACGGCTCACTCACGGGCCAGCTCCCGGATCGCTTCCACCAGCAGGTCGGTCAACGTCGAGAAGGTTTCCGCGCCCTCTTCCGCGGTCGCCTCGGCGGGCCGGCCGCAGTAGGCGTCCGCCATCCCCATGGCGAGGAAGCCGCCGTCTTCGGGCGCCGAAGCAAGGCTCACGGGTACGTGCGGCAACGTCCGCATCAAGGCCTGGTCCACGAGCTCGGGCCGGTCGGCGAGCACCAGCGACGTCTCGTACCGCCCGGCGTGGCACTCGCCGGACCGGAACTCGTCGGTCAGCCGTTCCGCGTGCCGCCGCCGGACCAGGTCGAGCAGGGCGGTGCGCCCGTCGTAGGCGAAGTTCAGCGTCTCCACCGCGCGCCGCAGGGTGACCAGGTGGGCGGGCTCGAAGTGGTTGTTGACCAGCAGGATCCGCCGGAACCGCTGGCCGATCAGCGCGGACCCGATGTCCACGAGCAGCGAGTGCAGCGTCTCTTCGCCGATGTGGACACCGCCGGCGAACCCGGCCGCGAACCGCGTCACGCCGTAGGGGACTTCGGGCAGGACCAGGACGTGCACCTCGGAATCGGCGGCCAGGCGGGAAGCCGCGCGCTCGCACATCCCGCGCGAGATCAGCGGGTCCGTGCCCAGCGGCGCGTGCGGGCCGTGCGGCTCGATCGCGCCCAGCGGCAGCAGCAGCACCGGCACGCGGTCGGCGTCCGGCAGCGCCGCCACCTGCCGCGAGGTGAGGTCCGCGAAGTACGTCACGCAAATCAAGCTACACCGCAGCGGCCTGAGGTGTATAGAGTTGCGCCCGTGACTGCCGATGCCTTCGAAACCGGCCCTCAGGAGCTGGTCGTGACGTTGCTGGGCAGCTACGTGCACCCGCGCGAGACCCGCCGGGTGTGGTCGGGTGGGCTGGTCGCGGTGCTCGCCGAGCTGGGCTTCTCCGACGGCGCCGCCCGGATCGCGCTCACCCGCCTGGTGCGCCGCGGCCTGCTGCAGCGCCACCGCGAAGGCCGAACCGTGCACTACTCGCTGACCCGGCGCACCATCGCCCTGCTCGCCGACGGCGACCAGCGGATCTTCTCCCTCGGCCGCCGCGAGCGCGCCGCGGGCGAGTGGACCGTGCTGTGGCAGAGCATCCCGGAGAGCCGCCGCCAGGCCAGGGAACGCCTGGTCCGGCGGCTGCGGTTCCTCGGGTTCGGGCCGTACTCCGACGGCACCTGGATCGCCCCGCACGACCGCGAGGCCGAGGTCCTCGCCCTGCTCGGCGAACTCGACGTCACCGAGCACGCCGGGCTCCTGCTCGGCCGCCCGTCGGCCGCCCTCGACGTCCGCCGGTTCGCCGGCCGGGCCTGGGACCTCGACGACCTGGCCGCGCGGTACGCCGCGTTCGTCGGCCAGTTCGGCGGGTACGCGGGGAAGGAGATTTCCGACGCCGAGGCCTTCGAGGTGCGCACCCGCCTGGTGCACACCTTCCGCATGTTCCCGTCGCTCGACCCGGAACTGCCCGCCGTCCTGGTGCCGTCCCCGGACCGCCGGGCCGCGGCGGTCGAGCTGTTCCACGATCTGTACACCGCGCTCGCGCAGCCCGCTCAGCGCCATTTCGACGAGGTGACCAAGGGATGACCGAACCCAGCCCAGCGACCCAGGAAGCCCTGAGCTACACCTCGTACCTCGGGCTCGACGAAGTGCTGAACGCGCAGCGCCTGCGTTCCGACGAGCACGACGAGCTGCTGTTCATCGTGATCCACCAGGTGTACGAGCTGTGGTTCAAGCAGATCCTGCACGAAGCCGCCTTCCTCCAGGCGAACCTGGAAAAGGGCAGCACCGCGCACGCGATCCGGACCCTGCGCCGGATCCTGACCATCCTCAAGGTCGCGGTCGCGCAGATCGACGTGCTGGAAACCATGACGCCCAGCCAGTTCACCAGTTTCCGCGCCCGTTTGGACGCTTCGAGCGGCTTCCAGTCGGCCCAGTTCCGCGAGCTGGAGGCGGTGCTCGGCCGTCGCGACGAGCGCGTGTTCGCGCACTACCCCGAGGACGGCGAGCAGCGGAAACGCATTGCCGAAGCGATGGCGCGACCGTCCTTGTTCGACTCTTTTCTCGCGTACCTCAAGGTTTCTGGCTACGCGGTCGAGTGTGACCGAGACGTCACTCGACCGGTGGAGCCGTCCCCGGCCCTGCAGGCGATATTGCTGGACGTGTACAGCGACGACGGGGGACCCTCGGTCGTCGCCGAATGTCTGGTGGATCTCGACGAAGGGATGCAGGAGTGGCGCTACCGGCACGTGAAGATGGTCGAACGCACCATCGGCGACAAGACCGGGACGGGAGGATCATCCGGCGCGACTTACCTGCGTACCACGCTTTTCCAGCCGATGTTCCCGGATCTCTGGGCCGTACGGAGCCGACTGTGACCACTTTGGACGACCTGCGCGCGGACGCCAACAGCCTCGCCGCGCACTACACCCGGTTCGCGGTGGCCGACCGCCTCCTGCTCTCCGGGCACTCGCACCAGGCCTGGCCGGACGTCGCCGAGGAGGGGCTCCTGGAGTCCTTCGCGGACGCCGCCTGGGACGCCGACGGCAAGTGGGAGCGCGCCTTCGCGAAGGCGGATCAGCTGCGCGCGGGCTTCCGCCTGCTGCTCGGCGACCCGCACGGCGAGTACGCGCTCGGCGCGAGCACCCACGACCTGGTGCTGCGCTTCCTCTCGGCGATGGAACTGCCGCGGCGGCCGCGCCTGGTCACCACCGACGGCGAGTTCCACACCCTCCGCCGTCAGCTCGCCCGCCTCGAAGAGGAGGGCGTCGAGGTGGTCCGGGTGCCGCTCGAGCCGGTGACGACGCTCGCCGAGCGGGTCGCCGGCGAGGTCGACGGCAACACCGCCGCCGTGCTCGTCTCGGCCGTGCTGTTCGAGACGTCGAGGCTGGTCCCCGGCCTGGCGCACCTCGCCGACGTCTGCCGCGGCCGGTCGATCGAGCTCGTCGTCGACGCCTACCACGCGCTCGGCGTCGTCCCGTTCCCGCTGCACGACCTCGGGCTCACCAACGCCTGGGTGCTCGGCGGCGGCTACAAGTACCTGCAGCTCGGCGAGGGCAACTGCTTCCTGCGGCTGCCCGCGCACGCCCAGGAGCTGCGGCCGGTGATCACCGGCTGGTACGCCGAGTTCGGCGCCCTCGCCGACGAGCGCCACCCCAGCGCCGTCCCGTACGCCACCGGCGGCGACCGGTTCGCCGGCGCCACCTACGACCCGGTCAGTCACTACCGCGGCGTCCGGGTCCAGCGGTTCTTCGCCGAGCACGGGCTCACCCCGGAGTTCCTGCGCGAGGTGTCCCAGCACCAGGTGGGCCTGCTCGCGGAGGTGTTCGACAAGCTCGGGTTGCCGGAGGACGTCGTCACCCGCGACCGCGAAACGCCGCTCGGGATGCTCGGCGGGTTCCTCTCGCTGCGCTGCGCCGACGCCGCCGGGCTGCAGACGGCACTGGCCGCCCACGGCGTCCGCACCGACAGCCGCGGCTCCCACCTGCGCTTCGGCCCCGCGCCGTACCTCTCCGACACCCAGCTGGAGACGGCGATGGGCACCCTCGCCACGGTGGTGCGCGGCTGAGTCAGGGGCCCCTGTTTCCCGTGCTACCGGTCCGTATGGCGGGACCTGCACTGGTCCGGCGGACGGTGAAGATCTAGGTTGGTGCCGGGACCCGGCCGAGTGGCGGACGACCTCCGCCCGGCGCCGGTTCCCGGCCACCCTCACGCGCGTCCCGGCCACGAAACCGGGCGCGGATGACAAAGGAGTCACCACCCGTGACCGAAGGAGTGTTCGCCCGGGGCACCGGGCACGAACAGGTCGTGTACTGCCACGACCAGGCCAGCGGCCTCCAGGCCATCATCGGCATCTACTCCACCGCGCTCGGCCCCGCCCTGGGCGGGACGCGCTTCCACCCCTACGCCACCGAAGCCGACGCGCTCGACGACGTCCTCGCGCTGTCCAAGGGCATGGCGTACAAGAACGCGCTGGCCGGGCTCGACCTCGGCGGCGGCAAGGCCGTCATCCTCGGCGACCCGAAAACGCTCAAGTCCGAAGCGCTGCTGCGCGCGTACGGGCGTTTCGTGCAGTCCCTGGGCGGCCGCTACATCACGGCGTGCGACGTGGGCACGTACGTGCAGGACATGGACGTCGTGGCCCGCGAGTGCCGGTACGTCACCGGCCGCTCGCCCGAGGACGGCGGCGCGGGCGACTCGTCCGTGCTCACCGCGTTCGGCGTCTTCCAGGGCATGCGGGCCTCGGCCGAGCACGTCTGGGGCAGCCCGGACCTGGCCGGCAAGCGCGTCGGCGTCGCGGGGGTCGGCAAGGTCGGCCACATCCTCGTCGGGCACCTCGTGGAGGCGGGCGCGCAGGTGACGATCACCGACGTCTACGCGCCGGCGATCGCCCGCACGCTCGAGAGCTACCCGTCCGTGCAGGTGGCGTCCGATGTGGACACCCTGCTGCGCGCCGAGCTGGACGTCTTCGCGCCGTGTGCGCTGGGCGGTGTCCTCAACGACGAAACGGTGCCGGTGCTCGGCGCCCGCATCGTCTGCGGCGCGGCGAACAACCAGCTCGCCCACGCGGGCATCGACAAGCAGCTCGCCGACCGCGGCGTCCTGTACGCCCCGGACTACCTGGTGAACGCGGGCGGCGTGATCCAGGTCGACGACGAGCGCCACGGCTTCGACTTCGAGCGCGCGAAGCGCAAGACGACGGCCATCTTCGACACGACGAAGGCGGTGTTCGCACTGGCCGAGACGGACGGCGTACCCCCGGCCACGGCGGCCGACCGCCTCGCCGAGCGCCGGATGGCGGAGGTCGGGCGGCTGCGGTCCATCATGACCGTGTGAGTCTTTCCGGGTTCTTCGAAGCGGCGGGCGTGCGGGGCTTCCTGCACGCCCGCCGGCTCGGTTCCGCCGATGCGGTGGGCGTGGACGCCGACTCGCCGGTGGTGCTGGCGTCGGTGGTGAAGGTGCCCCTGGCGTACGAATTCGCCCGGCAGGTCGCGGCCGGGCTGCTGGATCCGGCCGACCGGGTGCAGGCGTCCGCGGCGGACCGCCTGGGCGGCACCGGATCGGCGGGGTTCGCGGACGACGTTTCCTACAGTCTCCGCGACGCGGCCCTGCTGGCGCTGACGGTGTCCGACAACACCGCCGCGGACCTGCTGTTCGACCGCGTCGGCGTGGACAACGTCCGGTCGCTGCTGGCCGAACTGGGTCTCACGCGGACTTCGGTGATCGGTGCCCCACGGGACGTGCTGCGCACGATCATCGAGGACACCGCGGCGGGCCGCCCACCGCGGGCCCTGGATCCGCTGCGGACATCCGCGACCACACCGCGCGAGATGACGGCGCTGCTGGCGGCGCTCTGGGCGGACGAGGTGGCCGCGCCGGTCCGCGAGTGGATGTCCGCACAGGTCAGCTGGCACCGGCTGACCGCGGGATTCCCGCCGGAGGTCGCGGTGGCGGGCAAGACGGGCACGATGCCGGGAATCCGCAACGAAATCGGCGTCGCAACGTACCCGGACGGCACCGCGTACGCGCTGGCGGTGTTCACGACGGGCGGGTCCGAGACGCTGCGGCGCCCGGACATCGACCACGCGATCGGCGCCGCCGCACGGGCCGCGGTCGATCAGCTGCGGTCGAGGTTCGCCTGATATGGTTCTGTCGCGTCAGGATCGGTCTTTGTCAAAATCATGGCGCCAACTCCCCCTCTCGTTGAGAAATAATTCAGCTCGTAGCAGCTGCACGACAGGAACAACCTTGTTTTGCCGAATCCCAACACGTTCTTGTCGATATGCAGTGTGGCCGAGTAGTCCTCGGCGTAGCCGGACTGGCCTTTCAGGGTCATGTTTCGCCATTTCACTTCCAGTGTGTCGGCGGACGTCCTTTTCATGCAATCCAGGGTGGCCCAATCGGCACCGTCGTTGAAATCGATGATCCTGAAGTCGTCGTAAGTACTCGCGAATGCCGCTTTGACGTCCACGGGAATCTCCTCGCCCGGCGTGCACCTGTTCGGCTGCAGGCCATCCCAGAGGTAATTGCGAACGAGGGTGTTGATGTGTTGCCGTTCCCCGGGAATCTCGGACTCGAGGTGGGCAAATTTCTGGATCACGGCGGCCCGCGTGACTGCGTTCCCGGATGATAGTTGGCCGTAGGCGTTGGCCAGGGCTGTCTCCTCCTGACTCTGTGCTGCAAGCTGAGCTTGCCATTGGCTTGTCTGAGCCTGCTGCTGACCTGTCATGGCATTATTTGCAGTGAACCACAACGTCACGACGGCGGCGAATGACGCAAGCCGCATCCATCCCTCCCAGACGGCGAACTTGTTCAGGCAGGCTACGACTCGAGTCGTCCGTCGCGCGGGTCGACGGGCCTTCCGGGTAGTGGTCTTCATGCGTCGCAAACCGGCTTTGGGAACGTTGATGGGTCTCGACGTGATGATTCGTCGTTCTCGCGATAGGGAGCTCGCCATGGCGGCATAATGGCAGGCGTGGCCGTGGAACCCGGGCCGCGGTCGATCAGCTGCGTTCGTAGAACACATCCCACGGCCGGGCGGCCTGCGGCTCCGGCACCAGCCGTGAGACGCCGTCGCGGCGGAGGACCTCGGCAGCGACCTCGGCCAGCTTCGCCGCCTGGGGGTGCGGGGTGGTCGAGGGCCAGGCGAAGGCCATTCGCGTCCGCAGCACCTCGCCTTCGAGCGGCCGCCACACCACGCGCGGCTCCTTGCGGGCGCCGGGTTCGAAGGCCACGCCGTGGCCGGCCAGGACCAGGCCGAGCACGAATTCGGGGTTGCGGGCGTGCCGGATCGCGGCCGGGCGGAAGCCGTGGTCCCAGCACGTGCGCAGCAGCAGGTCGTAGCTCCCCGGGGCGGCCGCGCGCGGGGCGTGGACCAGGCCTTCCCCGGCCAGGTCGGCGAGGGCGAGCCGGGTGCGGCGGGCGAGTGGCGAGTCGCGGGGGAGCAGGACGCCCAGCGGGGTGTCGACGACCGGGCCGAGGTCGAGCCCGGCCGCGTCCACCGGCAATTGCAGGAGGCCGGCGTCGAGGGCGCGGTCGGCGAGCAGCCGGGCCTGTTCGGCGGTGGTCAGTTCCTGCAGGTCCAGCCGGACGGCCGGATACTGCTCGCCGAACTTCGTCAGGATCGCGGCCAGCACCCGGCCGGGCAGGTCCGGGGGGACGCCCGCCCGCAGGCTGTCCAGCTCCCCGCGTTCGGCCTTCGCGACGAGCGCCGTCAGGCGATCCCACCGGGAGAGCAGGTCCCGGGCTTCGGTACGCAGCACCTCGCCGGCCTCGGTGAGGGTGACGCGGCGGCCGCGTTCGAACAGCCTTGCGCCCAGCTCGGCTTCGAGCCGCCGGATGCGCTGGCTCAACGGCGGTTGCGCTATCCCGAGCCGTTCGGCAGCCCGTCCGAAGTGGAGTTCTTCGGCGACGACGAGGAAGTACCGCAGCGAGCGAAGGTGGTCCACGCTGCGACGATAGCCGTTCGCGTATCGACAGGGCGGTGTCGTGATCTTGGACAGCACGGTCCCGGTCGTGGTCGGGTGTCCGGTATGGACAAGGGATTGAGCAGGCGCGGGCTGTTCGGCGCGGGTGCGGCGGCGGCCGCGATCCTGGCGGGCACCCCGGCCACGGCCCGCGCGGCTTCCGGCCTGACCCTGCGCTGGTGGGGGAACAACGGCTGGGAGATCCGCGTCGGACCCAAGACGGTCCTCATCGACCCGTGGCCGACCCGGTTCAAGACGGGCACGTACACCCCGGCGGGCGCGGACCCGCGCACGCCGCTCTCGGTGAACCGCGCGCTGATCGACGGCTACCTCGACCGCGGCTTCCTCCACGCGGACCACATCCTGGTGACGCACGGCCACTACGACCACCTGACCGACGTCCCGTACCTGGCGAAACGCACGGGAGCGACGGTCATCGGCACCGAGACGCATTTGAGTCTCATGGCCGCGTTGGGCGCCCCGGAGGACCAGCTGTCGATCGCGACCGGCGGCGAAGACCTGACGTTCGACGGGTACTCGATCCGGGTGCTGCGGTCGCTGCATTCGGCGACGGGACCCCGGGCGCAGGTGGCGTTCCCGGGCACGCGGCCGCTGTCCCGCCGTGATCGGCCGCGGGTGATCTCCGATCTGCTGGAGGGCGGCACGCTGGCGTACCTGGTGTCCGGCGGCGGGTCGAGCGTGCTGGACCTCGGCGGTTCGAACTACGTCGAGTCCGAGCTGGCGGGGCTGCGCCCGGACGTCGTGCTGGTGCCGCCGGGCGGGGCGAAGGTCCGGGAGTACGTCCCGAGGCTGCTGCGGACGGTGGGCCATCCACGCTGGGTTGCGGCAACGCACTGGGACGACTTCGACCTGCCGCTGGGGCAGGTGAAGGACGCCGGAGGCCTGGAAGCACTGCGAACGGCGGTGGCGGCGGCGAGCCCGCGCAGCGAGTTCGTGGTCCTGGACCACCTCGGCGAGTTCACACCGTAGCCCGGGCCGATCGGCGGCGGAGGGCCGTCACGACGAGCGCCACGCCCGCGACGACGGCGATCAGGAGGTAGGCGTTGCCGATGATCGCCTGCCCGGTGGTCCAGGCCCGTTCCCGGCCTTGGCCGCCGGGCACCACCGCCACCGTCCAGCCGGTGAACACCACCGCGACGAGCAGCGCGGACCGCCGCCGGCCGGCGGCGAGCAGGTACCCGAGCGCGGGCGCGATCCACACCCAGTGGTGCGTCCAGGAAATCGGGCTCACCAGCAGTCCGCACCCGGCGGTGACCAGCAACGCCCCGCCGTCGTCGCCCGCCCGGTGCCGCCATCGGACGACGATCGCCGCACCCACCACGAGCAGGACCGCGACCGCGAGTGGCCACGCCTGCCCGGGGAGCGTCCGCGCCGCGAACCCGGCCCACGACTGGTTGCCCACCCAGCCCTTCATCTGCGCGAAGTGGTCGTTGAAGAGGGCGGACGTCCAGTACCGTGCCGAATCGCCGGGCAGTAGCACGGCGCCGAGCGCGGTGGCCCCGCCGAAGGTGCCGAGAGCGCGGAGCGCGTCCGCCCGGCGGCCGGTCAGCAGCAGGTGCCCGACGAAGATCAGCGGGACCAGCTTGACGGCGGCCGCGAGGCCGATGAGGACACCGCCCGCCGAGCCACGCCGGCGCCGCACATCGGTGACCACGAGCGCCATCAGCACCAGGTTGAGCTGGCCCAGCCCGACGGTCTGCCACACCGGCTGGAGGGCGAACGCGGCCGCCGGTGCCGCCGCCCCCGGTGCGTACGGGCGCAGCGCCAGCACCAGTGCGGGTGCCGCGGTCATCGCGACCAGGCCCCAGCACCACTGCGCGGGCAGCGCCGCGAACGGCGTGAAGAGCAGTGCCGCGAACGGCGGGTAGGTGAACGGCAGCTCGGGCGCCCAGCCGGGCAGCGCCGACAGGTGCCCGTAGAGGGGTTCGCCGCGCAGCACGGCGATCCCGCCGGCGCGGTACACCGCGGAGTCCACGCCGAGCGGGCGGCCGAGCACCCACCACAGCACCGCGACGAGCGCGAAGGCCGCCGTCACCGTCAACGCCACGATCGCTGTACGCCGCTCGATCCCCATGGCGCCACGATGATCGATGCCGCGCGCCCGGTCGTCGTGCCGGGGTGCCGTCTTCCGGTGGTACCCGGGTAGGGCCGCCGGGCCCGGGTGCTACCCCGGTACTACCGGCCGGGCACCACGATGCCCGCTTCGTAGGCGGCCACGACCGCCTGCGCCCGGTCGCGCGCGCCGAGCTTGCCGAACACCCGGCTGACATGGGATTTAGCGGTTTGCTCGGCGATCACCAGCGCGTCGGCGATCTCCGTGTTGGACAGTCCTTTCGCGACCAGGCGGAGTACTTCGGTCTCCCGCTCGGTCAGGCCCGCGATCCCGGAGCTGCCCGGGGAGCCGGTCTCGGCGGACCGGCCGCGGACAGCGAACTCGCCGATGAGCCTGCGCGTGACCGAAGGCGCGAACAGGGCATTGCCCGCCGCGACCACCCGCACCGCGACGACCAGGTCGTCCAGCGGCGCGTCCTTGAGCAAGAACCCGCTGGCGCCCGCGCGAAGCGCACCGTAGACGTACTCGTCGATGTCGAAGGTCGTCAGCATCAGCACGCGGACGTCACCGCTCGAACCGAGGATGCGGCGGGCCGCTTCCAGCCCGTCCATGCCGGGCATCCGGACGTCCATCAGCACGACGTCCGGGGAGAGTTCCGCGCAGCGCGCCACGGCTTCGACGCCGTCCGCGGCCTCGCCCGCCACCCGGATGTCGTCCTGGGCGTCGAGAACGGCGCGGAAACTCTGCCGGACCATGGTCTGGTCGTCGGCGACGAGCACGGAAATCACACGTCCTCCTCGTGGTCCAGGGGCAGGTCCGCGACGACCTCGAACCCGCCGTCGGCGGTGGGTCCGGCCACCAGCGTGCCACCGAGCATCGCGGTCCGCTCCCGCATGCCGAGCAGCCCGTGCCCGCTGGTCCCCGCCGCCCGGGCGGGACCACCCGGGGCGTTGCGCACCACCGCGTGCACGGAACCGGCGCCGACCCGCAGGTCCAGCTCGATCGCCGCCCCCGGCGCGTGCCGGACCGCGTTGCTCAGCGCCTCCTGCACGATCCGGTAGGCGGACAACGCGACGCCCGCCGGGAGCGCGTCGAAGTCACCGTGCACCCGCACGGTGCAGGCGGTCCCGAGCGCACGCACCCGCTCCACCAGCTCGGTGACCCGGCTGACACCGGGCTGCGGCGCCACCGGCCCGGCGGTGCTCTCGGTCCGCAGCACGCCGAGCAGCCGGCGCATCTCGACCATGCCTTCCCGCGCGGTCCCGGTCAGCTCGGCGAACTCGGTGCGCAGGTCGTCCGGCAGGCCGGGGAAGCGGTAGCGCGCGGAATCGGCGCGCAGCGCGAGCACGGACATGTGGTGGGCGACCACGTCGTGCAGCTCCCGGGCGATGCGCGCGCGTTCCTCGAGGACGGCGGTCCTCGTCTCCTCCGCCGCCCGCCGCCGCTGCTGCTCGGCGCTTTCCCGTTCGGCGACCCGCCGCTGCCGCACCGCGTTGCCGCCGAGCAGCAGCGCGGTCATCAAGGCCACCAGCAACGCCAGGTCCCGCCAGTCGCCGGCCCAGACGGCCATCGCGGCGGCCGACACCACGCCGACCACGACCAGGACGGCCTGCGCGTGGGCTGCCGCGACCAGGAACCAGACCAGCGCGGCCGTCAGCGCCAGGCCCGGTGACCACGGCCAGCCCCACAGGCGCGGCAACGCCGGGTACGCCACCGGGGTGGCCAGGATCAGGACGAGGAGGAGCCGCCACGCCCACAACGGCGAACGGACGGCGACGAGCGCGGGCACCACCGTCGCCGCCACCAGCCCGAAGGCGAGCGGGGCGGCCGTTCCCCCCGGCGTCGTCTGGCTCGCCAGGAACCCGCCCCAGAGGCCGATGCCCACCACGGCGACGGCCCGCAGCCGGGCCAGCCCGGCCGACCGCGCCCGGACGTCGGGCCGGACCCCGGCGTAACCGGCGTGCCGGACGACTCGCCACGCCTCGTCCCACCGCACCCGGCCCACCCTAGGACGCCCGCCGTGCGCGGGTACGCCGAAGGCCACCACGAACCCGCGTTCGTGGTGGCCTTCGGAAGCTTGCCGTCAGTCCCGGAAGCTCAGCCGCTCTTGCGGCGGAACTGGCGCTTGTTCGCCGCCGGGCCGTGGGCGTGCTGGTTCTTGCCGCCGCCGTTCTCGTGGGCCGCGCCCGCTCGGGCGTGCGCCTGCTTGCGCTCCAGGGCCTCGCGGAACTTGCGCTTGACGTCGTCCTCCTCGCCGCTGGGCGACGGGTCCGGTTCACTCATGCTTACCTCCGAAAACGACGACGTGTGACCGCTCCAGCCTGGCACCACTCCCACCGCTTGGCGAGCCGATTTCCGTCACCCTTCAGCGTTTGGGCGACGGCACGCCGCCGAACTGCACCGACTTGCGGGTCAGCGGGCGGCCGCAGTGGTCGCACAGCAGCATCGGGCGCAGGCGCTCGCCGCATTCGACGTGGTGCAGCGTGATGTCCGGCTCCTGGCCCGTCACCTCGAACCCGCGCGACCACTCCGCGATGAACGCCAGCGCCGGGAAGAACGCCAGGCCCTTCGCCGTCAGGCGGTAGTCGCGCGCGTCCGTGCGGGTGGCCGCCGCTCCGGTGCGCAGGACGCCGACCTCGACCAGCTTGCTCAGCCGGGCCGACAGCACGCTCGGCCCGATGCCGAGCTCGCGCTCGAACTCCGAGAAGTGCCGGCAGCCGAGCAGCGCCGACACCAGCAGCCCGGTCGACCAGCGGTCGCCCAGCAGCTCCATCGTGTCCGGGAAGAACATCAGCGGGTCGCCGGCCAGCGAGTCCGCGTCCTTGCGGCGGAAGCGCTTGGACGCCGTCGCGGCGGCGACACCGGTGCTGTCCAGCCGTTCCGCGCGGACGTCGCGCGCGTCGACCCGGCGGCCGCAGGCGGCGCAGCCCAGGGGCGCTGATGTAGCCAGCTCACAGTCGAGGTGGATCAGCGTCGGCAGCACCTCACGGCGCCCTTCGACCCACTCGCGCTCCCATGCCCAGATCGAGATCAGCAGCGGCCACAGCTCCAGGCCGCGCTCGGTGAGCCGGTACTCGTGCCGCGTGCGGCGGGCGTCCCGGTACGGCACGCGGGTCAGCATGCCCGCGTCCACCATGTCCCGCAGGCGTCCGGACAGCGCCGTCGGGGAAATGCCCAGGCGGAGGCGCAGCTCCTCGTACCGCCGGAAGCGCAGGAACAGGCTCTGCAGGATCAGCAGCGTCCACTGGTCGCCGACCAGCTCGAGCGCCCGGCGGAGCGGATCTCCCGCCGGCCGTACGCGCTGTGCAGTCGCCTCCACCACTTCGTCCCCCTCGTTACATCGCCTCCGAAGGGTAGCACCTGACTACACCAAAAGAAGCCTATTGACAGCTGGGTACACAAATCATAGTCTCGTTGCCATCACCCCGCGCAGCCAGGGAGCAGCCGATGACCAGCACCTCCGAACAGCCGCTGATGGTGGCCCGGACGGCGGACGCGGACGAGGCGAACCCCTACCTGCTCGGCGTCTACGCCCCGGTCGGCACCGAGATCGACGCCGATGACCTGCAGGTCATCGGCGAAATCCCGAAGGACCTGAACGGCGTCTACCTGCGCAACGGCCCGAACCCGCGGTTCGCCCCGGAAGGCCGCTACCACTGGTTCGACGGCGACGGCATGATCCACGCCGTCCACCTGGAGAACGGCAAGGCCCGCTACCGCAACCGCTGGGTCCGCACGAAGGCCTTCGAAGCCGAGTCCGCGGCCGGCAAGGCGCTCTGGACCGGCGTCATGGAGAACCCGCAGGGCAACCCCTTCGGCAATAGCCACGGCCTGGGCCTCAAGGACAACGCCAACACCGACGTCGTCTTCCACCGCGGCCGGATCCTCGCCACCTGGTACCTGTGCGGCTCGCCCTACGCGGTCGACCCGCTCTCGCTGGAGACCCTCGGTGCCGACGACTTCCTCGGCACGCTGGCCGGCGACATGATGGCCCACCCCAAGGTCGACGAGGCCACCGGCGAGCTGTTCTGGTTCGACTACGGCCCGCGCCCGCCGTACCTGCGCTACGGCGTGATCAGCGCGGACGGCCGGGTCGTCAGGACCACCGACGTCGAGCTGCCCGGCCCGCGCCTGCCGCACGACATGGCCATCACCGAGCGCTACGCGGTGCTGATGGACCTGCCGCTGGTGCAGGACCTCGCGGCGGCGAAGCAGGGCCGCCACAAGCTGCACTTCGACCGCTCGATGCCGAGCCGCTTCGGCGTCCTGCCACGCTACGGAGACGGTAGCCAGATCCGGTGGTTCGAAGCGAGCCCGTGCTACATCTACCACGTCGTCAACGCCTGGGAAGAGGGCGACGAGGTCGTCCTCGACGTCTGCCGCGTGAGCAAGCCGGCCCCGCGGGCCGACGCGCACACGCCGCTCGCCAAGATGCTGTCCTACCTGCGGCTGGACGCCCAGCTGCACCGCTACCGCTTCGACCTGCGGACCGGCGCGTGCCACGAGGCGCCGCTCGACGACGACAACACCGAGTTCCCGACCGTCGACGCCCGCGGCGTCGGACGGCGGAACCGGTACTCCTACGCGGTGCACATCTCGCCCGAGTCGACGCTGAAGTTCGACGGGCTGGTGCGCCACGACAATCTTGCCGGCACGAAGACCGAATACCGGTTCGGTCCCGGCCGGTGGGGCAGTGAGGCTCCGTTCGCACCCCGCGAAGGAGCGGCCGCCGATTCGGCGGACGGTTATCTGGTGACGTTCGTGCAGGACGAGCGCGAGGGGCGCTCGGAACTGGACATCTTCGACGCCGCCGAGCTCGCTGCCGGACCCGTGGCCAGGGTCCTGCTCCCCCAGCGTGTCCCGCTCGGTTTTCACGCGACCTGGGTCCGGGCGGACCAGCTGGAAAACCTCCGTTCATGAGATGCCATCGAGAGGGTCGCGCCCGGGACTTCCGGGCGTGGGGATGGTGGAGTGCGGAGACGATCGACCGGCTCGTGAAGGAGCGGGTAGGTGCCGACCCGGAGGGTCTCGCGCTGGTCGATCCACCGAACACCACCGCACTGGTCGGACGCGACCCGGTGCGGTGGACCTGGAGCCGGCTCGACGAACGCGTCGACGTCCTGGCCGCGTTCCTGCTCGCCGGAGGGGTGCGAGCAGGTGACGTCGTGGCCGTGCAGCTGCCGAACTGCTCGGCCCTGGTGCAGGCGTTCCTCGCGATCGTGCGGATCGGCGCGATCGTCACCCCGTTCCCGGTGTCCTACCGGGAACACGAACTCGGCCCGATGTGCCGGCGCACCGGTGCCGTCGGGGTGGTGACCGCATCCAGATACGGCGAGCACGAGCTCGCCGGGGCGGCCCTTGGGCTAGTAGGCGCTTCGGCGCCGTCGGTCCGGTTCGTCGTCGCCTCGGGGGACGACGAACCGGCCGGCGCCCTGGCCTGGCCCGAAGCCCCACTGTCCGAAGTGGAGAAGTCCGCTTTGGACTCGCAGCTGGCCGAAGCCGACGTGAACGACTGCGTCACCATCTGCTGGACGTCCGGCACCGAAGCCGAACCGAAGGCCGTCCCGCGCTGCCACGGCGATTGGCTCGCGACCGCGCGCGGCTGCGTCCAGGCCGCCGGGATGACCCGCGAAGACGTCCTGCTTTCGCCGTTCCCGATGACGAACATGGCCGGCATCGGCGGCATGTTCCTGCCGTGGCTGCTGACCGGCGCCGTGTTCGTCCCGCACCACCCGTTCGACCTGCCGGTGTTCCTGGGCCAGCTCGCGGCCGAGCGGGTGACCTACACGCTCGCGCCACCGGCGTTGCTGACCATGCTGCTGCACAACGAAAAGATCCTGTCCGGAGTGGACATTTCGGCGCTGCGCAAGATCGGTTCCGGTTCGGCGCCGCTGTCACCGTGGCTCGTGCGCACCTGGGCCGAGCGGTACGGCATCGACCTCATCAACTTCTTCGGCTCGAACGAGGGCACCGCGCTGCTGTCCGGTCCGGTGGACATCCCCGATCCGGATCAGCGCGCGACCTACTTCCCGAACTACGCCTCGGACGTCTCGTGGTCGACCCCGGTGGCCGGCTGGACATCGGTGCGGCTGCACGACCCGGTCACCGGCGAGCGGGTGACCGAACCCGGACACCCCGGCGAGCTGCACATCGCCGGGCCGACGGTGTTCGCCGGATACCTCACGGAGATGGGGGAACCGCTGGACACCTCGTCGTTCGACGAAGACGGGCACTTCCGCACCGGCGACGTCTTCGAGATCGACGGCGAGCGCGGCGAATTCCTGAAGTACGTCGACCGGATGAAGGACCTCGTGATCCGCGGCGGCATGAACATCTCGCCCGCCGAGGTCGAGGGCCTGCTGGCCGGGCACCCGGACGTCGCCGACGTGGGGGTGGTCGGCGTGCCCGACGACGTCATGGGGGAGCGGGTGTGCGCGGTCGTCGTGCCGGGGGCGCGCAAGCCGACCCTGGACGAGCTGGTCGCCTACCTGCGCGAGAAGAAGATCGCCGCGTTCAAGCTGCCGGAACGGCTCGAGTACGCCGACGCCTTGCCCCGCAACCCGGTGGGGAAGATCCTGAAGCGGCAGCTGCGGGAGAGCCTGGGGTGAGGTCATGACGGTGTTCGTGCTGGGTGGGGCGCAAACCGACTTCGCGCGCAACTTCACCAAGGAGGGGCGCGGGATTCTCGAGCTGTTCGCCGAGGTCGTGCCCGCCGCGCTGGCCGACGCCGGGGTTGCGGCCGAAGACGTCGAAGTCGCCCACGTCGGGAACCTCGCGGCGGAGCTGTTCACCGGGCAGGCCCAGCTCGGCGGGCTGCTGGTGGCGGCCGTCCCGGAGCTGGACGGCGTGCCGTCGACCCGGCACGAAGCCGCGTGCGCGTCCGGCAGCACCGCCGTCCTGGCCGCCTGCGCGGACCTCGAAGCGGGCCGCTACGACGTCGCGCTGGTCGTCGGCGTCGAGCTGATGCGCAACGTCGACGGGCAGCGCGCGGCCGAGCACCTCGGGTCCGCCGCCTGGGCCGGGCACGAAGCTGTCGCCGCGAAGTTCCCGTGGCCCGCGCTGTTCGCCGACGTCGCCGCTGCCTATGAGGCACGTTACGGCCTCGACCCGGACCACCTCGGGCAGTTCGCTTCGCATGCTTTCGACCGGGCGGCGCTGAACCCCCAGGCCCAGGCCCGCGACTGGCGGTTCCCGGCCGGCGCGTTCGGGCCCGACGACGAGCTCAACCCCGTGATCGAGGGGGGCCTGCGCAAGCAGGACTGCGGCCGGATCACCGACGGCGCCGCGGCGGTCCTGCTGGCCTCACCCGCGTTCGCCGAACGGCTCGGCGGCGGGTTCCCGCGCATCGCGGGCTTCGGGCACCGCACCGCGCACATCGGCCTGGCGCCGAAGATCGCGTCCGACGGCGAGTACCTGTTCCCGCACCTGCGCGGCGCCGTCACCGACGCCTACCGGCGGGCGGCCGTGCCCGGCCCCGACGCGCTCGACGTCGTCGAACTGCACGACTGCTTCACCATCACCGGCCTGGTCGCGCTGGAGCATCTCGGCGCGGCACCGCCCGGCGACGGCGGCCGGTTCGTCGCGGACGGCGGTCTCGACGCGGCCGGGATCAACCCGGGCGGCGGCCTGATCGGCCTCGGCCACCCGGTGGGCGCGACCGGCGTCCGCATGCTGCGCGACGCGGCCCGGCAGGTGTCGGGCACCGCGGGAGAGACGCAGGTCGAGGGCGCCCGGACGGCGTTGACGCTGAACGTCGGCGGCTCGTTCACCACGGTGGTCACGATGGTGGTCACCGCATGAGGCTTTCGGTGTCGCTGGGGCTCTGGCAGGACCGGCCGCCGGAGGAGGCCCTGGAAACGGCCCGCGCGGCCGAGGAGGCGGGCTACCCGGAGCTGTGGATCGGCGAGATGGCGACGTGGGACGCCTTCGCGCTCGGCACGGCGATCGGCGCGGCCACCTCGCGGATTTCGCTGACGTTCGGGCCGTTGGCGGTGACCGTGCGGGACCCGGCGACGATCGCCATGGGCGTCGCCTCGGTGGCGGCGCTGACCGGCCGGTCGACCGGGGTCGCGTTGGGGACGTCCAGTGACGTCGTCGTGCGCGGCTGGCACGGACGTTCGCGGGACCGGGCGGCCACGGCGTTGGCGGAGTCCGCGGTGGCGGTCCGCCAGCTGC
The DNA here is from genome assembly GCF_053605405.1 of Amycolatopsis sp. NPDC003861. Classification (NCBI taxonomy): domain Bacteria; kingdom Bacillati; phylum Actinomycetota; class Actinomycetes; order Pseudonocardiales; family Pseudonocardiaceae; genus Amycolatopsis; species Amycolatopsis sp. NPDC003861. The sequence continues at coordinate 11,513 of NZ_JBSGJD010000063.1, read as the reverse complement.
TGGGCGGCGAGAAGTCCACTGTGGATGGATCGGTGGTCGGCTCGCAGGGGTACCGGCTGCGGCTGCCCGCGCCGAAGTCGCCGGTGACGATCGCCGCGTTCGGGCCGCGGGCGCTCGACGTCGCCGCCCGGCACGCCGACCGGATGGTGATCAACCTGGTCAGCCCGGCGGCCGCGGCGACGCTGGTGCGTGGCCTGCGAGAAGCCGCTTCGCGCATCGGCGTCACACCGCCGCCGGTGGCCGCGTGGGTGGTCGCCGCGGCCGACCCGGGCCCGGCCGAGCTGGAGCAGCTCCGCCGCGGGGTGGTCGGCTACCTCGCCGCGCCGGGCTACGCGGACATGTTCCGCGCGGCGGGCTTCGGCGACCTGATCGACTTCGCCCGCACCCGGCCGCACCCGCGGGCGCTCCTGGCCGCGGTGCCCGCCGAGGCGATCGCCGTGGCCGGGCTGCTCGGGTCCGGCGCCGAGATCGCCGCGAAGGCCGCCGAATACGCGGAGGCGGGTGTCGACGAGCTCGCGATCGTGCCCGCGACCGGCGACGACGATCCCGGTGGCGGAAAAACTCTCGCCGCGTGTCGATCCGCCGTCGTCCCGTTCGACGCGTAGGCATGACCGAAGCGAACGAAACCAAGAACCTCGACGGAACCGGGTCCGCGGCGGCGCTGCCGTGGAGCAGGGCGCGCGACCTCCTCGCCACCCAGACCCCCAAGGAGGACCTGACCTTCTTCGTCGGCACCGTCCGCCCCGACGGGCGGCCGCACGCCGCCGGCGTCGGGGCCATCTGGGTGGACGACGCCCTCTACTTCGTGAGCGGGCCGGGCACGCGCCGGGCCCGCAACCTGGCGGCGAACCCGGCGTGCAGCGTGTCGGTGCGGCTGCGCGGCCTCGACCTCACCATGGAGGGCGAGGCCCACCAGATCAGCGACCCGGCGACGCTGGAGCGGGTGGCGGCCGTCTACCGCGAGGGCGGCTGGCCCGCGACGGTGCTGGACGGCGGGTTCACGGCGTCGTTCATGGCGGCGAGCGCCGGGCCGGCGCCGTGGCACCTGTACCGGCTGACGCTGGACCGGGCCATCGGTGTCGCCACCGCCGAGCCGCACGGCGCCACCCGCTGGGACTTCACCCGCTGATCGCCGCGGCGACCAGGCGGCCGATCGCGGCCATGCCGTCGGCGTTCGGGTGCATCGGCGCGGCGACCGACGTCGGGAGCACGCCCTCGAACCACTTCACCCCGGGCAGCTTGCAGACGTCGTGCCCGATCGAGGCGGTCCGGACGTCGACGTACCGCGCGTCGTGCGCGGCGGCCTGCCGGGCGAGGGCGGCGTTGGTCTTGTCGATGCTGCCCTGGATGTAGTTCGCGTCGCGCGGGGTCAGGGGCGCGAGCGGCCAGCAGCCGTTGTGCGGCAGGTAGGTGCCGTAGCCGGCGACGAAGACGTCGGCGTTCGGCGCCTTCGCGTGGATCGCGTCGAGCAGCGCGCCCCACACCGGCTCGAACGCGGCGATCTTCTCGGCCAGCTGGTCGTGGCCGCCGGCGGTGTAGCGGTCCACGCAGTCGGGGGTGATCCCGGGCAGCAGGTTGATGCAGCTCGTCGCGGCGCCGACCAGGCCGATGTCGTTGCCGCCGATCGTCACGGTCACGGTGCTGGTCCGCTCGCTCAACGCGTCCAGCTGCGGCGGCACGGCGCCGGAGGACGTCTGCTGCGGGGCGGTCATGTCCGCCGTCGTCGCGCCGGAGCAGGTGACGTCCTTCAGCGGCACGCCGAGCTCCTTCGCGGCGAGGTGCGGGTAGTCGGCCAGCGACCGGAGGCAGCCGGGGGAGGAGAGGTCGGGCGGCAGGATCAGCGGCCCGGCCGCCGCTGAATCCCCCAGAGCCACGTACTCGCCGGCGGTGGCCGCGGCCGCCGGGCCCGCCGCCGCGCCCGTCAGCGCGGTGACCATGATCGCGATGAACGCCGTCGTTCTCACTCGCACGCCGTCCTCCTTGACGTTGTGCCGACTGTTGGTCTCCGTGACACCATCGGCACCGGGCGTCACCGGATTGACTGGGAATCCGGGCAGAGAACGGGGGGATCGGTTGTGACCGAGCACAAGTGCGGCGGGGACCTCACCCTCGGCGGCCAGCGCGTGCACGAACGGCTCACCCGGGAGGAGCCCGAGCTGATCGCCCGGGTGCTCGCGCGGATCCAGGCCGAGGTGGCGGACTACCGGCGGCTGCCGGTGGAGGAACTGGCCGGCGACATCGCGGGCATCACCCGGCAGGCGGTGCGGGCGTTCGCGCGCAGCCTGCGCGAGGATCGCGAGCTCAACGAGGCCGAGCTGCGGCAGATCGGCGTGTCCGCGGTGCGGCGGGCGGAGGAGGGCTTCCCGCTGGAGGCCGTGCTGACCGCGTACCACGTCGGAGCGCGGGAGATCTTCGCCGTCGGCTCCGCTCCGTCGGGCCGCGCGGACGTCGCCGATCTGCTCGAGGTGGCGGACCGGGTGCTGGCGTTCGTCGGCACGGTCACCGGCGCGGTGACCCGCGGCTACCTGGAGGAGCTGCGGACGAAGGTCGGGCAGGAGCACACCGCGCGCCGGACGCTGCTGTCGGTGCTCGTCGACGGCGGGCCGGTCGACGTCGTCGCCCGCAGCGCCGGGATCACGCTGCCGGCGCGGTACGTGGTGCTGAGCGTCGAACTCGGGCCGCACGCGGACGAGGGGGCGCCGGGGGTGGACGCCGAGATCGCCGTCCGGCGGAAGCTGCGCCGGTTCCTGGCGGCGTTCGAGGGATCCTGCGGGGACGGGGTGCTCGCGTCGCTGGACGGCCCCGGCGGGCTCGTCCTGCTCCCGGTGGCCGGGCGGGTCCCGGATGGGGATGCGGTGGTGGCCGCGGCCGGGCGCGCGGCGGGCGTGACGGTGCTGGCGGCGGCGGAGACGGCCGCGCCGTCGGAGGTCCGGGAGGTGGCGGCGCAGACGGGCGAGGTGCTGGACGTGCTGCGCTGGTTCGGCCGCCCGCCCGGTCTGTACCGCCTCGACGACGTCCTGGTCGAGTACCAGCTGACCCGCCCGGGAGCGGCCCGCGACCGCCTCGCGGCGGCACTCGACCCGCTGGACGCCCACCCGGAGCTGGTCGAGACCCTCGACGCGTACCTGACGTTGGAAACCAACCGCCGCCGCACGGCGGCCCAGCTCCACGTCCACCCCAACACGGTCGACTACCGCCTCCGCCGCATCCGCGACCTCACCGGCATCGACCCCCTCCACCCCGCCGGCCTGCCCCGCATCATCGCCGCCTCCGCAGCCCGCCGCGCCACCCACCCCTAACCCGCCGTGTCGTCCCCAATCACGCGAGTTACGCGTCCAATCACGCGAGGTACGCGCTCAATCACGCGAGTTACGCGCTCAATCACGCGAGTTACGCGCCCAATCACGCGAGATGGCCCGCGGATCACGCCGGCCGACCCGGCAGGTACGCGGGCCGACGTTCCGAACACCGCGCCGGGAGGGCACCCGACCGGGACTGTCCCGTCCCGGCGGACCTCCGTACCCGGGAGATCAGCCGGCGTACCGGGGCGGTCGGCGCGCCTACCGGGGCGGTCGGCCCGCATACCTGGAGGGTCGGCTCACGGGACCCGGAGCACCCGGCCGGCGAACTCGCGTACCCGGACGGACGACCCGCGTACCCACACGGACGACTCGCGTACCGGAATGGCCGACACGCGTGATTGGCGGGTCGACCCGCGTGATGGGGAGGTCGACACGGCGGCGCGGGCGAGGAGGCCGGTGACCAGGGCCGAGGCGAGGACGAGCGCAGCGAGGCCGGAGGCCCGGTCGAAGGTGAGCTCGCCGAATCGGCCGAGGACGAAGCCGGTGTGCAGGCCCCAGGCGACCACCGCCACGCCCGTCGCCGGGCGGAGGGGCGCGCGGTAGGCCGCGAACAGGACGACCGCGCCCGAGGTGACCAGGGAGTACCAGGGGTGGCCCGTTGCGCCCGCGAGGTCGGCCACGATCACCGCGGCGACGGCGGCCACGCACCCGAACGGAAATTCGAAGCCCATGCCCCCAGCCCAGCCCACGGGCCCGGGGGAAAGCGTGAGCCAGGACACGTTCCCTACGCCGTCACCGCGGGTCTTTACGCTTTCTTGACGAAGTCCGCGATCGTGTCCACGAGCGACGGCCACACCGGCCGCGGCAGGTTGTGCCCCATCCCCGGGATCACCACCAGCTCCGCGCCCGGGATCGCCTCCGCCGTCGCTTTGCCGCCGCTCACGTTGATCAGCGGGTCCGCGTCGCCGTGGACGATCAGCGCCGGCAGCCGCACCTCGCGCAAAAGGGCCGTGCGGTCGCCCGACGCCACCACCGCCGCCGCGTGGCGCAGGGTGCCCACCGGGTGGCGGGCGCGGTCGTAGTGCAACGCCGCCTTGGCCAGCAGGAACGCCTCGTCGTCCGGGTAGCCGGGGGAGCCGAGTTTCCGGTAGCCCTCGACGCTGTCCACCAGCGCCTGCTCCCGCGTCGACGCCGGCGGCCGGGTCAGCAGCGCCAGCGCCCACGGCTCGGCCTGCCCGACCGCCCGGTCGCCGGTGGTCGACATGATCGACGTGAGCGACAGCAGCCGGTCCGGGTGGTCGATCGCCAGCTGCTGGACGATCATCCCGCCCATCGACGCGCCCACGACGTGCGCCCGGGAGATCCCCAGCGCGTCGAGCAGCCCGACAGCGTCGTCCGCCATGTCCGACAGCGTGTACGGCGCACTCGACAGATCGCCGGCCGCCAGCGCGGCCAGGTCCGGCGGCGGCAGGTGGTCGAGCCACGTCGAGAGCCCGACGTCCCGGTTGTCGTACCGCACGACGAAGAACCCGCGGCCGGCCAGCAGCTCGCAGAAGCCGTCCTCCCAGGTGATCATCTGGGCGCCGAGGCCCATCACGAGGACCAGCGGCGGAGCCGCCGGATCGCCGAAGGTGTCGTACTCGAGCTCGAGACCGTTGGCCTGTGCGCGTGCCATACCCCGATCCTGCCGTACCCGCGCGGAGCTGGCACCGGGCCGGGCCGTGCGGTTACCGTTACGCCCCATGCCGACCTCTTCCTCGGGCACCGGACAGCGCCCCCGCTCGCGGGCCGCCGCGGGCCTGCCGGCGCTGACGGCCGACTGCATCGTCTCCGCGGCCACGGCCCTCACCGCCCAGCGCGGCCTGGACAACTGGACGCTGCGGGAGCTCGCCCGCTCGGTCGAGGCCTACCCGGCGGTGATCTACCACCACGTCGGCGACCGGGACGCGGTGGTGAACGCCGTCGTCGACCGGGTCGTCGGGCTGCTGGAGCTGCCGGACGATCGGCTGCCGTGGCAGGAGTGGTTCACCGAGCTGCTGGCCGGCCTGCGCGCGGTGCTGCGGACCTACCCGGGCTGCGCGCGGCGGCTCGCCCTGTTCGGCCCGTCCGTCAAAGCGGCGACGCGCACCATCGACGCGGGCATCGGCGTGCTGCTGGGCGCCGGGTTCGGCCGCGAGAGCGTCTTGGCCTACAACCTGCTGCTGATGACCGCGTGCCAGTTCGTCGCCATGGAGGACGACCGCGACGGCGCGCTCGCGCTGCGGATCGACAACACCGAGGAGTACGCGACCTACCGCGAGCGGGCCGACCTGCCGGGGATGGCCGAGCTGGGCTCGGCGATGCACGACCTGATGGGCGACCCGGACCTCGCCTCGGGCTACTACGCGCAGCTCTACGACTACGCGGTCCGGCGGTGCCTCGACGGCCTCGCGCACCGGCTGGACGAACTTCGCGAATCGGACACCGAAGGTTGACAGCGACTTGACAGTGCCTCGGCGTACCGTGGGCGTGCGTCGGTGGTTCGCCCACTGACCCGGAGCCCCTGGCGCCCTCCTCCCCCTCGTGGCGCCGGGGGCTTCGGTCTACCCGGAGTCGCCCTGCCGCGGTGACGGCGGCCCGGGGCGCGACGGCGCCGCCTGGATGGCCGGGAAGACCTCGCCGACCAGCGTCACCAGCGACTTCGACAGCAGCAGGTGCACCTGGTCACGGGTCAGCGACCCGCGCACCAGCCACTCCCGGCCCGCCGACTTCACCATCCCGCCGAACGCGCGCACCAGCGCGTTCAGCTCGGGCCCGTGCTCGCTCTCCCGCGACAGCCCGACGGCCTCCAGCACGCGGTCGGCGGATTCGCGGTCGGCCTCTTCGAGGATGCGCTCCACCTCGAGGTCGCGGCCGATGCCCTCCGGCGCGATCGCGGCCAGCCACATCCGCTCCTGGCTGGTGACCATGTCGAGGAACCACTCGATGGCGACGTCGGCGCGCAGTTCCAGCGGCCCGTCGGGGAGGATCTCGACGGCCAGCCGCGGCACGGTCAGCGCGCGGCGGATGATTTCCAGGTACAGCTCGCGTTTCGTGCCGAAGTAGTGGTTGATCAGCCCCCGCGCCACCCCGGCCGCCGCCGCGATGTCCGAAGTGGACACTGCGGAATAGGGACGTTCACCGAACAGCCGCGCCGCACAAGCGTAGATCTGTTCCTTCCGTTCGTCCGGTTCCAGTCTTCGCCATCTCGGCGCCGGCTCGGTGTTCATCCGCCCATCGTCGCACGGGCCGTTGCGCCGGGCAGGGTAGTGCGCACGATGTCGGACGCGCACCCACGATCGGGGCACGGTCAGTCCGGGAGCGTGATTGGCGCGAGGTCCGCGAAGCCGTCTCCGGGGCCCGGATTCGCCGGATCGGTTACTCCGCCGAAGTGGTGCAGCACGCCCCACACGGCGTTCAGCGCCGTCTGCACCGCGCCCTCGGCCCAGCCCGCCGTCCACGAGATGTCGTCGCCCGCCAGGAACAGGCCCCGGTAGCGCGCCGGCAGCTCGTCCTGCACGAAGTGCGTGAACAGCCGCTGCTGGTAGCGGTAGTGCCCGGGCAGGTTCGCCTTGAACGCGCCCATGAAGTGCGGCTCGGCCTCCCAGGACACGGTCACCGGGTCGCCGATGATGTGCCGCCGGACGTCGACACCGGGGTAGATCTCGCGCAGCGACTGGAGCATCACCTCGACGCGCTCGCCGACCGGCAGCGGCAGCCACTTCAGCGAGTCGTCGGCCCACGTGTAGGACAGGCAGATCACCGCGGGGCTGTCCGGGTCGTCGCCGAGCAGGTACGTGCCGCGGGGCATCCGGTCGGTGAGCGTCATGCTCATCGCGTCGCGGCCGGTGCCCGCGTCGCGGTCCAGCCAGAACGGCCGGTCGACCGGCACGAACACCTTCGACGACGCCATGTAGTGCGTGCGCTCGATCGCCGTCCAGTGGTCGATCGGGAACAGCGCTTCGTCGCACTCGATGTTCGACAGCAGCATCCAGCTCTGCGCGGTGAACACCGCCGCCGGGAACGTCCGGATGTGCCCTTCGGTGTCGGTCACGGTGATGTTGCCGGGTGCCGTGCGGTGCAGCCGCGCGACGCCGGGCTGCGGACGTCCGCCGTGCAACGTGCTCAGGCTGGTGCCGGCGGGCCAGAAAGCGGTCTCTTCCGGGGCGTGTTCCCACAACCGCAGGGGGAGCTGCCTGCTGCCGCCGACGATGCTGCGGTGCTCGTCGTCGGCTCCGGTGTAGACCACCCGCAGGATCTCCAGGATGGAGTTGGGGAAGTCGGTGTCCCAGCCGCCGGTGCCGAAGCCGACCTGGCCGAAGATCTCGCGGTGGCGGAAGGAGGCGAACGCCGGGGAGTCGCAGAGGAAGCCGTAGAACGTCTGGTTGTCCAGCCGCGGGACGAGCTCGTTCCACAGCCGCTTGATCGTCTTCGCGTCGCGGTCGCGGATCGCCGTCTGCATTTCGGCGAAGCAGGCGTGCTCGGCCAGCGTCCGGTCCCAGGCCGTGGCGACCTCGCGGAAGACGGCGGGCAGGTCCTCGGGCGTGCGCGCGTAGTGGCTCTCGCCCTTCAGGTCGACGACGGTGCTCGGCGTCCCCGGCGCGAGCGGGTTCGGGAACGGCGTGGTCTCCAGCCCCACCTTGTCGATGTAGTGGAACAGCGCGGTCGACGCGGGCGGGAAGCGCATCGCACCCATCTCGGCGACCACGTCGTCCGGGCAGCCGGGGAACCGCACGGTCCGCAGGCGGCCGCCGAGCTCGGCGATCTCGTACACCACCGGCCGCAGGCCCAGCTTCATCAGCTCGTACGCGGTGACGACGCCGGAGAGGCCGCCCCCGATCACGGCGACCTCGGTGCCGTGCCGCTCGGCGGGCAGCGTGCCCAGGCCGGCGGGGTGGGCGAGGTAGTCGTCGTAGGCGAACGGGAAGTCCGGGCCGAACATCGTGATCGGGCGGCCCGCCGGTTCGTCGTGGTGGATCGCGGTCGGGACGGCGGAGGTCATGCGGTGGTTCCTCGGTACAGTTCGGGCCGTCGGTCGGCCAGGTGGGTGTTCTCCAGGCGGGACGCGGCCAGCGCGTCCCGGGTGACGTCGGCGGTGACGACCTCGGGCCCGGCGCCGGCGCGGGCCAGCACCTCGCCGGTCGGGGCCACGACGCAGGACCGGCCGCAGTAGGTCAGCTCCCGCTCGGTGTCACAGCGGTTCGCGTAGGCGACGAACAGCTGGCTTTCGTAGGCGCGGGCGGGCACGAGCGTGTCCGCGACCAGCTCGTACGGGCTCATCAGCGCGGTCGGCACGACCAGGAGCTCGGTGCCGGCCAGCGCGTGCGCGCGGACCAGTTCCGGGAACTCGACGTCGTAGCAGATCAGCAGGCCGATCCGGAGGCCGCCGAGGTCGGCCTGGACGACGGGGTCGTCGCCGGGGGTGAACCAGGCCTTGTCGAGCTCGCCGAAGAGGTGCGTCTTGCGGTAGTTGGCGAGCCGGTTTCCGGCCGCGTCGACCAGCTGGACGCTGTTGTAGACGTGCTCGCCGTCGGTTTCCGGGTAGCCGTAGGCCAGTGCGGTGCCGGTGCGCCGCGCCCACGCGGACACCCGGGCCGCGGTGGGGCCGTCGGCGGGTTCGGCGAGCTCGTGCGTGCGCGCGCCGATGTGGTAGCCCGTGGTGATCATCTCCGCGGTGACGACCAGGTCGACGTCGATTCCGGGCAGGTCGGCGAGCGGGCCCTGGTGGATCGCGACCCTCATGCCAGCCTCGACTTCCGGATCCCGTAGCCGAAGTAGATCAGCAGGCCCAGGACCATCCAGGCGCCGAAGACCAGCCAGGTGGCGCCGTCGAGGCTGAGCATCATGTAGCCGCAGCACAGCACGCCCAGGATCGGCGTCACCGGCGAGAGCGGGACGCGGAACGTCCGCGGGCGGTCGGGCTGGCGCTTCCTGAGCAGCAGGACGGCGACGTTGACCAGGCCGAACGCGAACAGCGTGCCGATGCTGGTGGCGTCGGCGAGCTTGCCGAGCGGGATGAAGGCGGCCAGGACCGCGACGAACCCCGAGACGACGAGGGTGTTGATCCGCGGGGAGCCGGTCTTCGCGTCTACTTTGGACAGCGCGGGCGGGACGAGGCCGTCGCGGGACATCGCGAACAGGATGCGCGTCTGTCCGTAGAGGACGGTCAGCACGACGCTGGAGATCGCCACGATCGCGCCGACGGCCAGCAGCCCGGCCCAGAACGGGTTGTCCGAGACGACGTCGAGCACGTGGGAGAGCGCGGCTTCCTGGCCGTCGAACTGCTGCCACGGCAGGGCGCCGACGGCGGCCACCGCGACCAGGCAATACAGCACGGTCACGATGCCGAGGGAGAGCAGGATCGCGCGCGGCAGGTCGCGCTGCGGGTTCTTGGCCTCCTCGCCGGCGGTCGAAGCGGCGTCGAAGCCGATGTAGGAGAAGAACAGCTTGGCGCCGCCGGCGCTCAGCCCGGCCAGCCCGAGCGGCAGGAACGGCGTGAAGTTCTTCGCCTGCACCGCGCTGAAGGCGATCGCGCAGAAGAGGACCAGGGTGCCGATCTTGACCACGACCATGACGGCGTTGGCCCGCGCGCTCTCCTTGGCGCCGGACAGGAGCAGGACCATCGCGAGGACGACGACGAGGATGGCGGGCACGTTGACGACCCCGCCGGAGCCGGGCGGCTGGCTGAGCGCGTCCGGGATGGCGAAGCCGAAGGCCAGGCGGAGCAGCTCGTTGAGGTACTGGCCCCAGCCGACGGCGACGGAGGCGACCGAGACGCCGTATTCGAGGACCAGGCACCACCCGCAGACCCAGGCGACGAGCTCGCCGAGCGTGGCGTAGGTGTACGAGTAGGACGAACCGGACAGGGGGATCATTCCGGCGAGCTCGGCGTAGGACAGTGCCGAGAACAACGCCGTGACGCCGGCGAGCACGAAGGAGAGCACCACCGCCGGGCCGGCCACCGGGACGGCCTCGCCGAGCACGACGAAGATGCCGCTGCCCAGCGTCGCCCCGATGCTGAGCATGGTGAGCTGCCCGAGGCCGAGCGACCGCTTCAACGTGCCATGATCACCTTCGGCGACCAGGTCGGCGACCGGTTTCCGCCGCACCGTCGCGGCTCGCAAAGTCATGCCGACGACGGTAACGGTCGTTTCCGGAGCGCAAAACAGGGGAACATTGCGCGTACAGATGAATCACAGGTGATTCATTGCACATAGTCGTCAGATCATGGCGATTCGTTTTGATTCTGCTGGGGGTGTCGGATCGGCGGTCGGCCGTTCGTGGAGGGGGTGAGCGGCCGCCACGAGGGCGCCGCCACGAGTCCCAAGGGGAAGAAGATGGCCGTCGCCCGCCGCATGTACGACCTGGTCGAGCCGATCGGCCTGGTGCCCTACTTCGCCGACGAGTCGGACGAAGCCCTGCTGGCGCTCGGCCTGCGCAACGTGTGGGACGCCTACTTCGCCGGGCGGGCTGCGCCGCTGGGCCGGTCGGTGCCGGCCGAGGTGGTCCACGCGATCTTCTACAACTTCGCTCCCGGCGAGGTGGCCCGGCACATTCCGCGGGTCTGGGAGCTGACCACGCCCGAGGCGGCGCTGGCGGCCCGTGAGCGGGGCTGCGTCGCGGGGATGCGGCGGGTCCTCGGTGACCTCGCGGACGACCCGCGGGTCGCCCGCGCCGCCGACCTCCTGCTGAAGGCGGCGACCAGCGCGCCGGTGGAGGGACGTGCGCTCTTCTCCGCCCTGCGCGCGCTGCCGGTCCCGGAGGAGCCGGTGGCCCGGTTGTGGCACGCGGCCACCCTGCTGCGCGAGCACCGCGGCGACGGTCACATCGTCGCGCTGGTGGCCGAGGGCATCGGCGGGACGGAGGCCCACGTGCTCCACGCGCTGTCGATCGACCTGCCCGCGGAGAAGTTCGGCCGGGTCTGGCACCTGCCCGCCGCCCAGCTGACGGCGGTCGTCGACGGCCTGCGCGCCCGCGGCCTGGTCGGCCCCGACGGCTGGCTGACCGCCGACGGCCGGGCCGCGAAGGAGCGCGTCGAGGCCCTGACCGACCGGCTCGCCGAGGCCCCGTACGAGGCCCTCACCCCGGCCGAGCTCGACAGCCTCATCGCCGACCTCGAACCGCTCTCGGCCCCCTTCCGGGCCACCTTCCCGATGTAGCGGTCGTGAGTGGTAAGGAGGGTTCTAACCCTCC
>NZ_JBSGJD010000062.1:0-40184 GCF_053605405.1 Amycolatopsis sp. NPDC003861 | reverse complement strand
GGCCCCGCCGGCCGCCGCGGGCAGCGCGACACCGAGCAGGCCGAGCGCGGCGAAGCCGGCCGGGATGCCCGCGCCGGAGCCGGTCTCCGCGGCGCGCACCGCCTCCCGCGGGTGGTGCGCCGCGGACCAGGCGCGGATCGCCTCGGCCAGCGCGGCCTGTTCCTCGGTGAGCGCGACCGGCATGGGGCCTCCTCGCGGGATCGGCAAACTACTCGCGAGTGTAGAACGTGTTATAGTTTTTCGGCCAGTGGGTCAATTGTCGCGAGGTTCGCCAGGACAGGTAATCTACGTCGTGAACTGGAACAAGTTCCGAAGGACGGGGGAATGCCGATGCCAGGCAAGACCAAGGCCCGCGGCAACGGCCTGAGCGCGATCGGGGCCGACGAACTCGGCTCGGCCGCCCAGCGCGACCGCCGCCGCCGGATCATCGACGCCACCCTCGCGCTCGCGTCGAAGGGCGGCTACGACGCCGTCCAGATGCGGGCCGTCGCCGAGAAGGCCGACGTCGCCCTCGGCACGCTCTACCGGTACTTCCCCTCGAAGATCCACCTGCTCGTCTCCGGCCTGGCCCGCGAGTTCGAGCGCGCGCAGGAGAAGCTGGAGCGCCAGGCCATCCCCGGCGACACGCCCGCCGAGCGGCTGATGTTCGTGCTCGGCCGCAACACGCGCATGATGCAGCGCGACCCGCACCTGACCGAGGCGATGGTGCGCGCGTTCATGTTCGCCGACACCTCCGCCGCGGCCGAGGTCGAGCAGGTCGGGCGGCTGATGGAGAACATGTTCGCCAAGGCGATGGGCATCGCCGAGCCGGCCGAGGCGGACCGCGACATCTTCCACGTCGTCGCGGACGTCTGGATGGCGAACCTGGTCGCCTGGGTGACCCGCCGCGCGTCGGCGGCCGACGTCGCGAACCGCCTCGAACTGTCGGTGCACCTGCTATTGGACAAGTGATCCCGGTCGCGGCGGTCGCCGAAGCGCACCGCCGGCGAGCACCGGCGAGCTCTGCTGCAGCACTCCGTCCGCCTGGAGGACGCCTGGGCCCGGGTCCGCGACCGGGACCAGCCCGTCGACTACCGCGACGGCAAGCCGGCCAGCACGGGACGGACCGCCGGCGACGGCCTCGCCGGCGACCTCCCGGAGCTGGGCCCGTGGCCGGGCGTCAGCGGTGGGCGGCGGCCACCTCCGCCAGCTCGTCGAGCGCCTTGAGCGTCTCCGCCTCCGGCAGCGTGTCCAGCAGGAACGTGTACCGCTCGACGCCGGCCTCGCGGAAGCCGTCGATCACCTTCGGCGTCGTCGGGCCGCCGAAGACCGCGAACTGGACGTCCTCGCGGCCCTGGTCCGCCAGCCAGCCGCGGACGCGCTGGGCCTCCTGGTACTTCGTGTAGCCGCGCAGGAGCCAGCCGTCGCCGTACTTGGCCAGGCGGTTCAGGGCGGCTTCGCTCTCGCCGCCGATGTAGATCGGGACGTGCGGTTTCTGCACCGGCTTCGGCCAGCTGAAGATCGGGTCGAGGTCGACGTGCTCGCCGTGGAACTCGGCTTCGTCCTTCGTCCAGATCTCCTTGAGCGCGGCCAGCTGCTCGTCGATCAGCGCGCCGCGCGTCTTCGGGTCCGTGCCGTGGTTGCGCATCTCCTCCCGGTTCCAGCCGACGCCGACGCCGAACAGCGCGCGGCCGTCGGAGATCAGGTCCAGCGACGCGACCTCCTTGGCCGTGTGGATCAGGTCGCGCTGGATCAGCAGGGCGATCCCGGTGCCGAGCAGCAGCTCCGACGTCGCGGTCGCCGCGGCGGTCAGCGCCACGAAGGGGTCGAGGGTGCGGTAATAGACGCGCGGCAGGTCGCCCCCGCCCGGGTACGGGGTTTCCCGGCTCACCGGGATGTGCGAGTGCTCGGCGAGGAACAGCGAGTCGAAGCCGCGTTCTTCGAGGGCGGCACCGAGGACGTCGGGGCGGATGCCCTCGTCGGTCACGAACGTCGAGATCCCGAATTTCATGTCTCCAGGACTACCACCGGGTTGACAGCGGGTGCAGGATGAAGTGATCTCATCATACGTTGAATAAAGGGGTGGCCATGGACGTACAGGACGTCGACTTCGAAGAGCTGTACCAAGGCTCGACGCCGATGGGCCGCAAGATGCCGTGGGACCTCGGCGCGCCCCAGCCGGCGGTCGTCGCGCTGGCCGACGCCGGCGAGTTCACCGGCGAAGTGCTCGACATCGGGTGCGGCCTGGGCGACAACTCCGCGTTCCTCGCCTCGCGCGGCCTGCGGGTCACCGGCCTCGACGGCGCTCCTTCGGCGATCGAGCAGGCCCGCAAGCGCGCGCCGGGCGTCACGTTCGCGGTGGCCGACGCGACCGAGCTCCAAGGCTACGAAGGCCGGTTCGACACGGTCCTCGACAGCGCGTTGTACCACTGCCTGAGCGAGGACGAGCGGCGCGCGTACCTCGCGGCGCTGACCCGCGCGACGCGGCCGGGCGCGACGCTGCACCTGTTCGCTTTCTCGCCGGAGATCCCGGACGGCTTCCCGGCGCCGTACCTGATCAGCGAGGCCGACCTGCGGGAGACGGTCGGTCGCGATTGGACGATCGAGCGCCTCGAGCCGACCCTGTACACGACGTCGATGACGCCGGAGGAGCTGCGGGAGAGCGTCCGGGTGGTGCTGGACCAGGACCCCGGCCGGCTGGCGCGGCTGGGTACCGACGCCGACGGTCGGGTCCTGGTCCCGGTGTGGCAGCTGAAGGCGGTCCGCCGATCGAGTTGACCCGCGACGGCCGGGGTGTCCAGAGTGATCACTCGTGGACACCCCGGCCGAATACCCGTGCCCGTGCTGCGGGCACCGCACGTTCGAAAGACCTTCCGGCAGCTACGACATCTGCCCGGTGTGCTTCTGGGAGGACGACGACCTCCAGCTGCGGTGGCCGGACCTGCCGGGCGGCGCGAACTCCCTGTCGCTGATCGATGCCCAGCGCGCCTACGCCGAGATGGGCGCGATGGAGTACCGCTTCACCGGGATCGTGCGCGCGGCCGCCCCGGACGAACCGCTCGACGAGGGCTGGCGGCCCATCGACCCCGCCGTCGACCACTTCGAGCCCCAGGGCGTCGCCCTGGCGCCGTGGCCGACCGCCCCCGGAACGCTCTACTGGTGGCGGCCGACCTTCTGGCGCCGCTAGACGTTCCGCCGGTACTGGCCACCCACCTCGAAGAACGCTTCCGTGATCTGGCCCAGCGAGCACACCCGCGCGGCGTCCATCAGCACCCCGAACAGGTTGCCGCCGCGGGTGGCCGCCTCGCGCAGGGCCTTCAACGCCTGCTCGGCGTCCTCGTGGTTGCGGCGCTGGAAGTCCGCGAGGCGGTCGAGCTGGGACTTCTTCTCGTCCTCGGTCGCCCGCGCCAGTTCCACCTCGACCTCGTCCTCCCCCGAACGCGGGTTGCGGAACGTGTTGACGCCGATGATCGGCAGCGAGCCGTCGTGCTTCTTGCGCTCGTAGAGAATCGACTCGTCCTGGATCTTGCCGCGCTGGTAGCCCGTCTCCATCGCGCCCAGCACGCCGCCGCGCTCGGAAATGCGGTCGAACTCGGCCAGCACGGCCTCCTCGACCAGGTCGGTCAGCTCGTCGATGACGAACGAACCCTGCAGCGGGTTCTCGTTCTTCGACAGGCCCCACTCCTTGTTGATGATCATCTGGATGGCCATCGCGCGGCGCACCGACGACTCCGACGGCGTCGTGATCGCCTCGTCGAACGCGTTGGTGTGCAAGGAGTTCGCGTTGTCGTACAGCGCGCACAGCGCCTGCAGCGTCGTGCGGATGTCGTTGAAGCTCATCTCCTGCGCGTGCAGCGACCGGCCGGACGTCTGCACGTGGTACTTCAGCTTCTGCGAGCGCTCGTTCGCGCCGTAGCGCTCGCGCATCGCCACCGCCCAGATCCGGCGCGCCACCCGGCCGAGCACCGAGTACTCCGCGTCCATGCCGTTGGAGAAGAAGAACGACAGGTTCGGCGCGAAGTCGTCGATGTCCATGCCGCGCGCGAGGTACGACTCGACGTAGGTGTAGACGTTGGACAGCGTGAACGCCAGCTGCGAGATCGGGTTCGCCCCGGCCTCGGCGATGTGGTAGCCCGAAATCGACACCGAGTAGAAGTTGCGGACGCCGTGGTCGATGAACCACTCCTGGATGTCGGCCATCATCCGGAGGCTGAACTCGGTGGAGAAGATGCAGGTGTTCTGACCCTGGTCCTCCTTGAGGATGTCGGCCTGCACCGTGCCGCGGACGTTCTTCAGCACCCACTCGCGCAGCTCGGCGGCCTCGGCGTCGGACGGCTCGCGCCCGTGCTCGGCCCGGAACGCCTCGACCTTCTGGTCGATCGCGGTGTTGAGGAAGAACGCGAGGATCGTCGGCGCCGGGCCGTTGATGGTCATCGACACCGACGTGTTCGGCGCGGTCAGGTCGAAGCCGTCGTAGAGGACCTTCATGTCGTCGAGGGTCGCGATGGACACGCCCGACGTGCCGACCTTGCCGTAGATGTCGGGACGCGTGCCGGGGTCGTGGCCGTAGAGCGTCACGGAGTCGAACGCCGTCGAGAGCCGCTTGGCTTCCGAGTCGGCCGACAGCAGCTTGAAGCGGCGGTTGGTGCGGAAGGCGTCACCCTCGCCGGCGAACATCCGCGCCGGGTCCTCGCCGTCCCGCTTGAACGGGAAAACGCCCGCGGTGTAGGGGAAGTAGCCCGGCAGGTTCTCGCGGCGCAGGAACGACAGCAGCTCGCCGGACTCGGCGTACCGCGGCAGGGCGACGCGCGGGATCCGGTTGCCCGACAGCGTGTCGCGCCACAGCTGCGTGCGCAGCTCCTTGTCGCGGATCTTGACGACCAGCTCGTCCTGGCGGTACTCCTCGGCCAGCTCGCGGAACCGCGCGAGGAGCTTTGCCGACTCGCCGTCCACATCGGACTCGGCGGCGGCGAGGAGGCCGTCCAGCGCGTCGGCCGACGCGTCCACCTTCGCCAATTCCGCACGCGCGGTCGAGAGGGCCTCGTGCTTGCGGATCGCCGCGACCTGCGCTTGCGTCTTCGCGTGGTAGCCGCGCACGGTCTCGGAGATCTCGGCCAGGTACCGGGCCCGGTTGCCCGGGATGATCGTCGACGCGTCGGTCGAAACCTTGCCCTCGACCAGCGGCAGCGTGCCCGCGGACACGCCGAGGCCCCGCTCGGCGAGCAGCCCGCGCAGGTGCTGGTAGAGCGCGGTGACGCCGTCGTCGTTGAACTTCGCCGCGCTCGTGCCGTACACCGGCATGTCCTCCGGGCCTTCCGAGAAGGCCTCGCGGTTGCGCACGAGCTGGCGCGCGACGTCGCGGCGGGCGTCCTCGGCGCCGCGGCGCTCGAACTTGTTGATCGCGACGACGTCGGCGAAGTCGAGCATGTCGATCTTCTCCAGCTGCGACGCGGCGCCGAACTCCGGCGTCATCACGTACAGCGACTCGTCCACGAAGTCGACGATGCCGGCGTCGCCCTGGCCGATGCCCGGCGTCTCGACGATCACCAGGTCGAAGCCGGCGGCCTTGCAGGCCAGGATCGACTCGCTGAGGCCGGCCGGGATCTCCCCCGACGTCGTGCGCGTGGCCAGCGAGCGGAAGTACACCGGGGAGCCGTCGAGGCAGTTCATCCGGATGCGGTCGCCGAGCAGCGCGCCGCCGCCCTTGCGCCGCGACGGGTCGACGGCGAGCACCGCGATCCGCAGCTTGTCCTCCTGGTCGAGGCGGAAGCGGCGGATCAGCTCGTCGGTGAGCGACGACTTGCCCGAGCCGCCGGTGCCGGTGATGCCGAGCACCGGGACCTCGCGCTTGCCCGCGGCCTCGGTGATGCCGCTCAGCAGGTCACCCGGCAGCTTCTCGGCCTGCAGCTGGGTGATGGCCCGCGAAAGCGCGGCGACGTCCCCGGAGAGCACCTTGTCCAGCGCGGGCGCTTCGGCCGCGAGGTCGACGTCGCAGGCCTTGATCATCATGTTGATCATGCCCGGCAGGCCCATCTCGTAGCCGTCTTCGGGCGAGAAGATGCGGGCGACGCCGCGCGAGTGGAGCAGCTCGATCTCCTCGCGCACGATCACCCCGCCCCCGCCGCCGAAGACCTTGATGTGGCCCGCGCCGCGCTCGCGGAGGAGTTCGACCAGGTAGGAGAAGTACTCGACGTGCCCGCCCTGGTAGGCGGAGATGGCGACCCCCTGGACGTCCTCGGCGATGGCCGCGGTGGCGACCTCGTCGACCGACCGGTTGTGGCCGAGGTGGACCACCTCCGCGCCCTGGGACTGCAGGATCCGCCGCATGATGTTGATCGACGCGTCGTGGCCGTCGAAGAGGCTCGACGCGGTCACGAAGCGGACGGGGTGCCCGGGGCGGTACAGCTCGCTGCTCATCCCTCCAAAATACTTTGGCTTCCTACTATTGGAAACCCGAGGACCAGTGACGCGGCTCTCACGGCACCCCGCGAGAAGCTTGACTTCCGCGAGCTCGGGCCTATATTTAACGAGTCCGTTAATTAACAGGATGGTGAAATGACCGACACGCTGAGCCGGACGTTCTCGGCTCTCGCCGATCCGACCCGGCGCGCCATCCTCGCGCGCCTCTCGGCCGGCGAGGCGACGGTGAACGAGCTCGCCGAGCCGCTCCCGATGACCCTGCCCGCGGTGTCCCGGCACCTCAAGGTGCTCGAGGAGGCCGGGCTGATCACCCGGGGCCGCACCCGTCAGTGGCGGCCCTGTCGCCTGGAGGCCAAACCTCTGGAGGACGTGGCCGACTGGGTCGCGACCTACCGCCGGTTCTGGGAGGGCGGGTTCGACCGCCTCGAGGACCACCTGAGGAGGCTGACCGGCGATGCCTGACCTCACCATCACGCGCGTGTTCGACGCCCCGCGCGAGCTGGTCTTCGCCGCGTGGACCGACCCGGACCAGCTGGCGAGCTGGCTCGGCCCGCACGGCTACACCGGCTCCGCCGTCACCCTCGCCACCCGGCCGGGCGGCGCCTGGCGGGCGTGCATCCGCTCCCCCGAGGGCGACGAGCACTGGATGCACGGCGTCTACCGCGAGATCACCGCCCCCGAGCGGCTCGTGTTCACCTTCGCCTGGGACACCGAAGGCGACCTGCGCACCGAGACGCTCGTGACGATCGGCTTCGCCGACCTCGGCGGCAAGACCGAGATGACGTTCGTCCAGGCCGGCTTCCCGACCACCGCCGACCGCGACGGCCACGACGAGGGCTGGACCTCCAGCTTCGAGGACCTGACCGGCTTCATCCGCAGAAAGGACGCCCGATGACCGCCACCCTGCCCCGGATCGTCTCGCCGGAGGACTGGCAGACCGCGCGCGACGCGCTGCTCGTCAAGGAGAAGGAGCTCATGAAGGCGGCGGACCGCCTCGCCGCCGAACGCCGGCGGCTGCCGATGGTGCCCTTCACCAAGCCGTACGCGTTCGAGTCGGCGTCGGGGGAGCAGAGCCTGCTCGACCTGTTCGACGGGCGCCGTCAGCTGATCGTCTACCACTTCATGCTGCACCCGGGCGACGAGGCAGGCTGCCCCGGCTGCTCACTGGTCGTCGACAACCTGCCGCACCTGGCCCACCTGCACGCCCGCGACGTGACGCTGAAGGTCGTGGCGCCGGCGACCCTGGCGGAGATCGAGCGGTACCAGACCCGGATGGGCTGGGACGTGCCGTGGGTGTCCGCGCACGGCAGCGACTTCACCGAGGACTGCGGCGTCGGACGGGGCTTCGGCGTGAGCGTGTTCCTGCGTGATGGCGACGAGGTGTACCGGACGTACTTCACCAGCGGCCGGGGCGGCGAGATGTTCCTCGCGTCGCACCGGTACCTGGATGTGACGCCGCTCGGCCGCCAGGAGGCCTGGGAGGAGGAGAGCCGCGGCGACGACGGCCCCGGCTCCTGGTGGCGGCGCCACGACGAGTACTGAAGCGCTCGGACGGCGAGCCACTTCCAGCCCGGGTTGGCCTTGGGGGAAGTGGGTGCTCCGGAGGACCGAACCGGGCAGCGGGGCGCCGCCGCGACCAAGCCGGGCGACGCGGGAAGCTCGAACCGGGCGGCGGGGCCCGTCGCGGCGACGCCGCCTCCTGGTGGCGGCACGACGACTACTGAAGGACTCGGATCGCGAGCCGCTTTCGGCCCGCGTTGCTCGCGGTGACCTGGGGGAAGTGGGTGATCCGGAGAACCAACCCCGGCAGCGGGGCGTCACCGCGCAGGCGACCAAGCTCGAAGAGGCACCGCCACGACGGGAATCAAAAACTTCCGCGCCCGTGTCCGGTCCGCGTCCGCGACTCCGACCTCCTCCCGTCAGACCCACCAGGAGGAGAGGGAAATGCGCGAGATCGTCTACATGGTCCACACTTCGCTCGACGGCTGCGTCGAGGGCCCGAACGGCGAGTTCGACTGGCCCGTCATGGGCCCCGAGCTGTCCGCCTACTCGCGGGGGCTGAGCTCGCGCTGCGGTGAGTTCGCCTACGGGCGGAAGGTCTGGGACATGATGTCCGCGCACTGGCCGGCCGCCGAGTCGATCTCGGACGACCCGCACGACCTCGCCTTCGCGCCCGTATGGCGGGAGACGCCGAAGGTCGTCTTCTCGCGGACGCTGGAGAAGGCGGACTGGAACACCCGGGTCGTCGGCGGCGACCTCACCGAAGCGGTCGGGTCCCTGAAGGCCGAGCCCGGCGGGGACCTGCTGCTCATGGGCGGCGCGGACCTCGCCGCCGAGCTCACCGCGCGTGGCCTGATCGACGAGTACCAGATCTTCGTGCACCCGGTCGTTCTCGGCGGCGGCAAGCGGCCGTTCGCCGAGAGCACCGCGCGGCTCGGCCTCACCCTGGCGCAGTCGCGCATGTTCGACGACGAGGTCGTGCTGCTGCGCTACCGCCGCGCGTGAGCGGCGCCGGGCCCGGGCACTCACCCGGGCCCCGCCGGCCTCAGCGCGCGTTGGCCGCCCGCAGCGCGATCCACTGCCGCATGGCGTACTCGACCAGCGTGATCAGCGTCTGTTTGGTCGACTCGCGGTCCCGGGCGTCACAGCGGACGATCGGGATGTTCGGGTCGATCGACAGGGCCTCGCGGACGTCGTTGATGTCGTGCTCCAGCACGCCGTCGAACGTGTTGATGCCGACGATGTACGGCAGCCCGCGGTCCTCGAAGAAGTCGATCGGCGCGAACGAGTCGGCCAGCCGGCGCGTGTCGGCCAGCACCACCGCGCCGATGGCGCCGCGGACCAGGTCGTCCCACATGAACCAGAACCGCTGCTGCCCGGGCGTGCCGAACAGGTAGAGGATCAGGTCCGCGTCCAGCGACACGCGGCCGAAGTCCATCGCCACCGTCGTCGTCGACTTGCCCGGCGTGTGGTCGAGGTTGTCGACGCCCACGCTGGCGTCGGTCATCATCGCCTCGGTGGTCAGCGGCACGATCTCCGACACCGACCCGACGAAGGTCGTCTTCCCCGCGCCGAAGCCGCCGGCCACCACGATCTTGGCCGATGTCATGGTCGGGGGCGCGGTGTCCCGCGGTGCCTTATAGCCGACGGAGTCCACTCAAAACCCTTTCCATCAACACCAGATGTGCCTCGGCGCCGTCATTGCCCGTAATCGTCTTGTGCACCGTGACCAGCCCCGCGTCGGCCGCGTCGCTGATCAGCACCCGGGCCACCCCCAGAGGCACCCGCAGCGCCGAAACGATCTCGGCGACCGAACGGGGGGTCCGGCACTCTTCCATGATCGAGATGCACTCGATCTGCTCCGCGGCCACTTCGGGGAAGCCACCGGTGGCAGCGTAGTCCTTCGCAGAGATCAGTGTCTCCAGCTCCAGGGCGTAATTGGCCTTGGTGCGGCCGCCGGTCAGCGCGTAGGGCCGGACGATGGCCGTCAGTTCCTCGGGCGCGGGCGGCTGCTCGAACACCGCGGGCATGACGAATTCGCCGCTCGGCGGCCCGGGATCGAACAAACCGCCTGGTCTGGGGCTGTCCCCGTCGGTACTGCCGGGTGGCGAGACTAAAGAGGTCACACGATCTCCTTGGTCGGCCGACGGCGCGGACGCCGGCGGATCCGCGGCCGCGTGCGCACCGGCGGCCGGGGGTTGCGGGGACTCCTTGCTCTTTTTGCGCTTCCGGCGGGCACGGCCGGAATCCAGCGTGAACCCGTTGAGGACGTCGGCGAACGTGCCGTCGTCCCCACGCCCGGCGGGGCTGCGCCCGTCGGGTGGTTCGCCGTTGAATCCGGACCCCGTGCTCATCGCGCCATCATCCCACCGGTTCGCCGATCAGCGACCCCCCGGAGCCCTGAAGCTGGGCGCGCAGCTCCGGGGTGAGGATCTGGCCGACGCGGTCGACGAGCATGGTCATCTCGTAGGCGACCTGGCCGATGTCGCAGTTGGGGGCGGCGAGGACGGCGAGGCAGGACCCGTCGCTGATCGACATCAGCACCATGATCCCGAGCTCCATCTCGACGACGGTCTCGTTGACCGCGCCGGCTTCGAAGCACCGGGCGGCGCCCTGGGTGAGGCTGACCAGGCCGGACGCGACGGCGGCGAGCTGATCGGCCCGGTCGAGCGGGAGCCGGTTCGACGCGGTCAGCAGCAAGCCGTCCGCCGAGACGACCACGGCGTGGGCCACGCCGGGCACCCGCTCCGCGAAGTCGTTGACCAGCCAGCCGAACTGGTTCTGCGTCGGCTGAGCGCTACTCGGCGAGGTCATTCACCCTCCAAGGTCTCGTGGTTGTTCTCGGCCGCCTGTGCGGTGCGGTGGCGTCCGCGCTCGATGCCCTGCTGGAAGCTCCGCAGGCGGCCGCGCACGTCGTGTGCGTCCCGTTGTGGTCGGGGGGCCGTGGCCCCGGTGGACGGTCCGGCGCTGCCCGGAAGCAGCTGCTCCCCGCGACGGCGCCGGGGCAATCCTGCCGAAGTGAAGGTGGAGGGTGTCGACTGGGACACCGCTTGCACCGCGCGCCAGCCGTCATCGGTGCCGAAGTTCCACTCGGCGGTGGCTTCGACGGCGGTCTCTTCGTGGCGCGGAGCGGGGGTCTCCGGCGCCTTCCGGCTGGGCAGCGAGGCGGGCGGAACGGCGGGACGGCCGTTGGCGACCGGCAGCTGCCCGGACTCCTGGAAGACGCCGGGGTGCCGGTTGCCGGGCTGCGGGAGGGGAACGGACCGCTGCGGGAGCGCACCCGGCTTCGCGGGCCGGCTCGGCTGCGGGAGGGCCGGCTTGGGGGTGGGTTGCGGCAGGGGGCCCGAGGTCGCCGGCGGCTCTTCGGTGGGCGGCTGGGTGCCGGTCGCGAAGATGTCGCCTTGCAGTCTCGGTTCCGGCGC
This sequence comes from Amycolatopsis sp. NPDC003861, assembly GCF_053605405.1. Taxonomy (NCBI): domain Bacteria; kingdom Bacillati; phylum Actinomycetota; class Actinomycetes; order Pseudonocardiales; family Pseudonocardiaceae; genus Amycolatopsis; species Amycolatopsis sp. NPDC003861. Next base: position 28,863 of record NZ_JBSGJD010000062.1, on the reverse strand, counting down.
CCCGGCCGACGGTGCTGCGGCGGCCGGCGGTGTCGCGGGCCGGCCCGGCTGCGGGGCGGTTTGACCGGCGGCGCCGGGCTGGCCCGCGTCGGTTGAGTTCGCCGCTGAGTCGGGAACTGGCTGCCCGACCGCCTCCGGAGCCTGCGCGGAACCTGCCACCTGCTGGTCCGGCCCGGCCTCCGGCTGCGCCGACCCCGCACCCAGCCCGGCCGCCGGCGCCGAACCTTCCGCGGCCGCCGAACCGGCCACCTGCTGGCCCGACCCGGCCACCTGCTGCGCCGAACCCTGCGCGGCCGCCGAACCCGCCGCCTGCTGGCCCGGCCCGGCCACCTGCTGCACCGAACCCGCACCCAGCCCGGCCGCCTGCTGCGCCGACCCCGCACCCTGCTCAACCTCGGGCTGCGGCTGTCCGCCAGGCGCCGCGGGCTGGACACCCGCGGCCTCCGCTGCGTCCTGGGCCGTGCCGAGGCCCGGCACCGGCGAGCCCTCCGCCGGCTGCTGCTGCACCGGGCCGCGCTGGCCGATGCCGGGGCGCTGGGCCGCGGCCTGGCGGCGGCCGCGGGTCACGCCCTGCTGGAAGCTGCTCAACCGGCCGCGGACGTCGGCCGGGTCGCGGACCGGGAGGTCCGGGCGGGGGGCCGGCTTGGGGGTGGCCGCCGGGGACTGCGGCGTTGCACTTCCCGGGAGCAGCTGCTCGCCGCGGCGGCGGCGCGGGAGGCCAGCTTCCGTGAACGCCGTCGGCTCGGCCTTCGTGCGCTCCTGGACCGTGCGGAAGTTCTCGTCGCTCGCGAAGTCCCAGCTGCGGCGCTCCTCCGGCGGCACGTCCTCCGACGCAGCCGCCGCCGGTTCCTCCTCCGCGGGCGGCTTGTCCTCGCGGAACCAGGCCGACAGCATCTCGTCGAAGATCGGCGTCGTCTCGGACCGGTCCGTAACCGGGGCCGGGGCGGGCGGGGGCGGTTCCGAGCCCGCCGTCGCCTCCTGCCACCAGTCGCTGAGCGTCGTCTCGTTGGCCGTGAACAGGTCCTTGCCCGCCGGCAGGTCGTCGGCCCGGGGCGGCTGCGGCGGCAGCGGCAGCACCGCGGGCACCGGCGGGAGGGCCGGGCGCTGCGGCGGGACGTCGCCGTCCTTCTCGATCGGGGCGAACAGGGCCGTCCCGGAGATCTCCAGGTCCGACGGCGGCCGCCCGCCGGACAGCCCGGCGAGGTCGCTCGCCGACGGCCACCGCTCCTCGCCCATCGCCGGCTGCTGCGGGACCACCGGCCGCGGGCGGTTCGCGCCGTTGACCGGGCGGCGCGGCAGCTGGTTGCCCGCCGCCGGGCTCGCCGGGTGCTGCTGCAGGGCGCCGATCGGGCCGGTCACCGGGCCGTCGGTCACCGGCATCACCAGCTCCGCCGGGACGACGACGGTGGCGCGGACGCCGACGATGTCCTTGCCGCCGTGCAGCGACACCCCGATCCGGTGCCTGCTGGCCAGCCGGCCGACGACGAACAGGCCCATCCGGCGCGACGTCACCAGGTCGACCGACCCGGCCTCGGTCAGCCGGGTGTTGGCCTCGGCGACCTCGGCCTCGTTCATACCGATGCCCTTGTCGAGGATGTCGATCTCGAGCGAGCCGTTCTCGCCCAGCCGCGAGGCCACGGTGACCGAGGTTTCCGGCGCGGAGAACGCCGTGGCGTTGTCCAGCAGCTCGGCGACCAGGCGCATCAGGTCGCTCGCCGCGTAGCCGACGATCCGGGCCGGGGGCGGCGGCTGCACCTGGACGCGCTGGTACTGCTCGATCTCCGACACCGCCGCGCGCAGCATGTCGGTGGTGCCGACCGGCTTCCCGGACCGGCGGCCCGGCTCGGCGCCGGAGAGCACCATCAGGTTCTCGTTGTTGCGCCGCATCCGGGTGGCGAGGTGGTCGAGCTGGAACAGTGTCGCCAGCTGGTCGGCGTCCTCCTCGTCCCGCTCGAGCTGCTCGATCAGCTGCAGCTGCCGCTGCACCAGGCTCTGGCTGCGCCGCGACAGGTTGACGAACACACTGCCGTAGCCGGTGCGCATCGCGGCCTGCTCGGTCGCCAGCCGCAGCGCCTGGTGGTGCACCTTGTCGAAGGCCCGCGCCACCTCGCCGACCTCGTCGTCGGTGTGCACCGGGACCGGCCGGACGTCGGTGCCCTGCGCGCGGCCCTCCTGGATGTTGCGGACCGCTTCCGGCAGCGCCGTCTCGGCGACGTCGAGGGCGCTGCGGCGCAGCACCTTCAGCGAGCGCAGCAGCTGCCGGGTGATGAGGAAGACGACCGCGACGGCCAGCACCATCGCGGCGAACAGCAGCACCGCGAGCAGCCCGGCGCCGCTGCTGGCCTGGTCGACCAGGTCCGCCGCGGTCTGCGAGGCCGACCCGCCGAGCCGGTCGGAGATCGAGCCGATCTGCGTGCGCATCGCCGCCGACGCGGTGGTCCAGTCCGCGGCCGGCAGCGCGCGGAACGCGTCGTCCACCTGGCCGCTCTGCGCGTTCAGCACCGTCTCGACCATCCGGGCCCGGTTCTGCGCCTGGGTGCCCTCGGCGATCGCCGCGAAGTCGCGCTGCAGCGTGTCGCCCGCCGCGGAACGGAAGTCGACGAGCCGGTCGGCCAGCCGCAGCTCGGCGGCGCGCAGGGTGGCCAGTTCGCTCGGCGTCAGCCCGACCCGGCCGATGCCGTAGGAGACGAGCGCCTGGCTGAGCGACACCTGCTCGCCGGCGACCAGCAGTTCGTGCAGCCCGGCGGGCAGGCCGCCGAGGGTGCCGTCGCCGGCGCCCGCGGTGGCCGCGGTGTCGAGGCTGATCAGCGACCCGGTGAGCGCGGAGTACGCCGTGATGGCCTGGCCGGGGTCGAGCTGGCCGCCGTCGACCTGGCGGCGCAGAAAGGCGAGGTTGCCGACCTGGGCGGACGCCGTGCCCGCGGCCCCGGAGACACCGGGCTCGGCTTCGGACGCGCGGGCCTGCTCCGCGGTGAACGGGCCGGTCGCGGCGTCGGTCGCCTTGCGCGCGGCGGCCAGTTCGGGGGTGCCGCCGACGGTGCCCTCGGTCAGCATCGCCGCGGTGACCGTGCGCTCCTGCTGGAGGGCGGCGGTCAGGCTGCGCACCCCGCCGCCGAGCGCGACGAGCCGGTCGAGCCGCTGGTACTCGTCCGAGCGGCCGACCTGCGCGGCGATCGTCGCGACGCCCAGGACGAGCGCGAGGACGATGGGCACGACCGTGACGGCCGAAAGCTTGACGGGCAGGCTCCAGTCGCGCCACTGCACCAGCGCGCGCCACACGGCCTTGCCCTTCGACCGCCGGGGCGCTCGGCCGAGCAGTTCCCCGACGGGCACCTGACCTTCTCCTGCAACGGTCACGTGAGTGACTCCCTGTCCGGCGTCATGGATCCGCGTCGGCGGCGCGGCGTCCCGGATCGCGACGGGCGTCCGGCCGGCCGTGCCGCCCCTGCCCTGCCGCTTCCCCGGCGCCCTCGCTCGTCCCCGGCCGCCCCGCCGTCCGCGCGCCCGTCACCGGGCCGGCACCGCATCCCGTGCCCGGGACTCTGCACGTGCATGTCGCAAGTTGCGTTGTGCACGGTGATCGAGATCAACTTTATCGGTGCCAATCGATCGCTGCGGTCAGCTGGGCCAAAGAATCGTACCCCCGGAGTCCTGCCGGTCAATTGTGTTCCCCGTTCGGGCGCTGACCTGCGAAAAGTGCTTTCACGACCGACCACCGGCGTGGACATTCCGTGCCACCGTTCCCCGAAGAGGGAATTCCGGTTACCGGACTGTGGGCCCCTCGCATCCGGCCGTCACCCGATTAGCCCAGGCAGGGTAGCAGCATCCCTCGGTCGATCTACACTGCGTACCACCAACGGGTGGGTCAAGTCTCAAGATGTGCCCGATGTTGTGGCGTTGCGCGTTCCCCGGCCCCGACCTGGTGATTTCTTTCGGAACCCTACGCTGACCAGTGGATCTTCGCCGCCGCTCCCACATCGGAAGACACCCGCGAGCAGGATCAAGCCCGCGATCCGGCTACTTTCAGTGACCAGCTCGGCGAGACGACCAGCGTCATTCCCCCGTTTGCCGCAGTCCGCTAGGTCCTCGACAACGTCCCGTCACAATTCTTTTCGGCATTGCGGACGTTCTCCGCGGTGCGTTCTCCCCGGTCACCCATTCGACGCGATCGAGAGGAAAACGAATACCGCCGTCCGGACCGACCGGACGGTCCGGGCGCCTTCACCTACCGCCGGATGGCGTAGTTACGATGTGCCCTCGCAGTCCGCAAGGGCGGCCCGGCGCCCTGCTCGCAGGCGCCCGGGGCCCGCCGCCACGGAGGCACCTGCCGGAGGCACCCATGTACGACGTAGCGCGGCCCACGCCGGGCAACGCCCTCGAGGAGACGAGCCGGATCCCGGTCCTGCCCGCCGGGCCCGACCCCGCCGGGGGCCTGCCCCGCCGGTCCGCCGCCCCCTCGGGCCCCGACTACACCGCGATCCAGGCCAGCCCCGAGTTCGTCTCGCTGCGCCGCCGGTTCCGCTGGTTCGTCTTCCCGCTGAGCTTCGCCTTCTTCGCCTGGTACATGACGTACGTGCTGCTGGCCGCGTACGCGCACGACTTCATGAGCCGCAAGGTGTTCGGCCAGGTCAACGTGGCCATCCTGCTCGGCCTCGGCCAGTTCGTCAGCACCGCGCTGATCACCTGGCTCTACCTGCGCTACGCGCGCCGCCGGCTCGACCCTCGAGTCGCCGAACTGCGGGCCCGCGCGGGCCTGGCGGAAGGGAAGCGCCGATGACCGCGCTCGCGGCGGGCGGCCTGACCGCCAGCGACCCCGTCGTCAACACGGTGGTGTTCGCCCTCTTCGTGGCGATCACGCTGTACGTCGTCTACCGGGCCGGCAGCCGGAACTCCTCGACGTCGGACTACTACGCCGCCGGCAGCGCCTTCACCGGCCGCCAGAACGGCATCGCGCTCTCCGGCGACTTCCTCTCGGCGGCGTCGTTCCTCGGCATCGCGGGCGCGATCGCCGTCCACGGCTACGACGGCTTCCTCTACTCCATCGGCTTCCTGGTCGCCTGGCTGGTCGACCTGCTGCTGATCGCCGAGCTGCTGCGCAACACCGGCCGGTTCACGATGGGCGACGTCATCAGCTTCCGGATGAACCAGCGCCCGGTCCGGGCCGCGGCGGCGACGTCGACGCTGGTGATCTCGCTGTTCTACATGCTGGCGCAGATGGCGGGCGCCGGCGGCCTGGTCGCCCTGCTGCTCGACATCCACACCCGGCTCGGGCAGGCGCTGGTGATCGGCGTGGTCGGCCTGGTCATGGTCGTCTACGTGCTGGTCGGCGGCATGAAGGGCACCACGTGGGTGCAGATCATCAAGGCCGGCGTGCTGATGCTCGCCGTGGTGCTGATGGCGGTGTTCCTGTTCGGCAAGTACGGCTTCGACTTCTCGAACCTGCTGTCGGCCGCAACCGAGAAGAGCCCGCTGGGCGAGCACCTGCTCGAACCGGGCGGCTCCTACGGCAAGGACGACACCACCAAGCTCGACTTCGTGTCGCTCGCGCTGGCCCTGGTGCTCGGCCTGTCTTCGCTCCCCCACCTCTTGATGCGCTTCTACACCGTGCCGAACTCCCTGGAAGCGCGCCGCTCGGTCGTCTGGGCGACGGTCTGCATGCTCATCTTCTACGTCTGCACGCTGGTGATCGGCTTCGGCGCGGCCGCGCTGGTCGGCTCGGACGAGATCAAGAGCGCCCCGGGCGGGGAGAACTCGGCGGCACCGCTGCTCGCCCTGCACATCGGCGGGACGCTGCTGCTGGGCGTGATCGCCGCGGTGGCGTTCGCGACGATCCTCGCGGTGGTGGCCGGGCTGACGATCACCGCGTCGGCCTCGTTCGCCCACGACGTCTACGCGAACATCTTCAAGCGCGGCAAGGCCGAACCGGCCGACGAGGTCCGGGTGGCCCGGATGACCGCGATCGCGGTCGGCGCGCTGGCCATCGTCGGCGGGGTGCTGGCGAACGGGCAGAACGTCGCGTTCCTGGTGGCGCTGGCGTTCGCGGTGGCAGCGTCGGCCAACCTCTCGACACTGCTGTATTCGTTGTTCTGGAAGAGGTTCAACACCGCCGGCACGCTGTGGGGCATGTACGGCGGCCTGATCGCGTGCCTGCTGCTGGTGCTGTTCTCGCCGGTCGTTTCGGGTGCCCCGGACTCGATCTTCAAGGGCATTGACTTCGCCTGGTTCCCGCTGAAGAACCCGGGCCTGGTGTCGATCCCGTTCTCGTTCCTCTGCGGCTTCGTCGGGACGCTGGTGGGCCGGCCGAAGGCGGACGCGGAGAAGCAGGCGGAGATGGAAGTCCGGTCGATGACCGGCATCGGCAGCTGATCCCGGGGACGGCCTGCGTCAGGCGCGCAGGCCGTCCAGGATCACGTTCAGCACGCGCTTGCCGTCCTCCGGGCTGCAGTTGCGCACCGCCATCCCGGCGCCGTGGCCGAGCCGCAGGACGTCCGCGCCGACGACGTCCGGGCGGACCAGCCCGGCCTCCTGCGCGGCTTCGACGAGCACTCCGGTCGCTTCGCGAAGCCGCTTCTGGCAGTACTGGAAGGTCTCCGAGCCGGAGTCGATGGACTCCTTGAGGATCGTCGCCAGCTTGTGCCGCTCGACGACCCAGGTCACCTGGGCGAGCAGCCACGCTTCCAGCGCCTCCCACGGCGGCAGCTCGTCGTGCAGGACGAAGGCGCGGTCGGCGAGCACCGTGATCTCCTCGCGGTAGACCGCTTCGAACAGCTTCTCCCGGGTCGGGAAGTGCCGGTAGAGGGTGCCCGCGCCGACGCCGGCCTTCTTGGCGACGTCGTCCAGCGGCACGTCGGCGCCGTGGGTGGTGAAGAGGTCCTTCGCCGTCGCGACGATGCGCTCGTAGTTGCGTCGCGCGTCCGCCCGCATCGGACGCTCACCCGCCTCGGGCATCCCGGCCTCCTCGCCACTTAACCGGAGAGATTCTCCGAATTCACTTGCGCATCCGGAGACGCTCTCCATATTATCGGATCGCACCCAAGTGGAGAACCTCTCCGCTTCTTCTCTTACTCCTTGGGGGAGTATCCCTTGTCGCACCAGACGCTCGACCGCGCGCCCACGCCGGCGCCGCCCCGGCACCGCGGGCTGGTCCTCGCGATCATCCTGACCTGCCAGCTCATGCTCGTCCTCGATGCGACGGTGATCAACGTCGCGCTCCCGCGCATCCAGGCCGACCTCGGCTTCACCCCCACCGGCCTGTCCTGGGTGATGACGGCCTACAGCCTGGTCTTCGGCGGCCTGCTGCTGCTCGGCGGCCGGGCCGGTGACCTGTTCGGACGGCGGCGGATGTTCGTCGCGGGCACCGCCGTTTTCACGGTGGCCTCGCTGGCCGGCGGCCTCGCCGACTCGGCCGCGCTGCTCATCGCCGCCCGCGCGCTGCAGGGCGTCGGCGCCGCCATGGCCGGTCCGAGCACCCTGGCGCTGATCACGACGACGTTCACCGAAGCCAAGGCCCGCGTCCGCGCGCTGGCGCTGTTCTCGGCGATGTCGAGCGGCGGCTTCGCGATCGGCCTGATCGTCGGCGGCCTGCTGACGGAGTGGATCTCGTGGCGCGCGGCGCTGTTCATCAACGTCCCGTTCGGACTGGCGATCGCCCTGCTCGCCCCGCGGTTCGTGGCCGAACCCGAACGCCGTCGCGCCCCCCTGGACCTGCCGGGCGCGGTCACCGGCACCCTCGGCGTCGGGGCGCTGGTGTTCGCCTTCACCCACGCCGCGTCCGACGGCTGGGGCAACGCGGTGACGCTCGGCTCGCTCGCCGGCGGCCTGGCCCTGCTCGCCGGGTTCGTCGCCATCGAAGCCCGCACGGCCACGCCGCTGGTCCCGCTGCGGCTGTTCGCCGACCGCAACCGCAGCGCGGCCTACGTGAACTTCTTCCTCGGCCCGATGGCGATGATGTCGATGTTCTTCTTCCTGACGCAGTTCATGCAGGACATCCGGCACTACGCCGCGCTGGCCACCGGGTTCGCGTTCCTCCCGATGGCGGCGCTGATCTTCACGATGAGCCGGCTCGTGCCGCGGCTGCTCCCCCGCTACGGGCCGAAGCCGCTGACGATCACCGGATCCCTGCTGATCGTCGCCGGCGTCGGCTGGCTCGCCCTGCTCACCACCGGGAGCGCGTACTTCCCGGCGCTGCTGGGCCCGCTGCTACTGGTGGGGCTCGGCGTCGGGCTGGCGTTCGCGCCGCTGAACGTGATCGTGATGGCCACCGTGCCGGCCGAGGACGCGGGCGCCGCGGGCGGCGTGCTGCAGACGATGCAGCAGGTCGGCAGCACGCTCGGGCTGGGCATCCTGATCACGGTGTTCGGCTCGGTCACCCGCTCGGCGGGCACGACCGGAGCTCAGCTCACGGTCGACGGCATGACGGCGGCGTTCGCGACGGCCGCCCTGGTCGCGGCCGGCTCGGTGCTGGTGGCGCTGACGTTCCGCCGGGTTACAGCTTCTGCCCGGCCTTGACCTTGTGCGTCACCCGGCGCTCGACGAGGAACGAGACGAACGGGACGCAGCCGGCCAGCAGCACGAGCACGGTGCCCTTGATCGACCAGCGGGCCTTGATCGCCAGGTCGATGGTGAGCACCAGGTAGATCATGTAGAGGACGCCGTGGATCGGCGAGTAGACCGCGGACGGCGTCGGGTTGTCGAAGCCGTAGCGCAGCACCATGACGAAGCACAGGCCGAGCAGGCCGACACCGGTGACGTAGGCGGCGGTGCGGAACCGGGCCAGGGGGCCGGCGAGCGGCACGGCTGTCCGGGCGCCTTCGGTGCTGGTGGTCATCGGGGTCGTCCTCACTCTGCGGTCTGCCCGTCGCGAGCATGCAGCTCGCGAAGGTAACGGTTGTACGCGGCCAGCTCCTCGTCCTCGTCCGTGAGCTTGGTGTCCGGGCGGGGACGCGGAGCGGGCACCTCGGGTTTCACCGCGGCCTTCGGCGTCTCGTCCGCGGTGCCGTCGGCTTCGGCCTTCAGCCGGAGCCGGCGGATCCGCCAGAACATGAAGGCGGGGAAGAGCCCGAACAGCGGCCACTGCAGGACGTAGCCGAGGTTCTGGAAGGTGCCGTTCGCCGACGTGAAGCGGTCCCACTGCCACCAGGCGAGCCCGCAGCAGACGAGCAGGCTCACCAGGCAGGCCGCGACGATCGCGATCCGGCGTCCCCAGGGGGAGGCGGTCTCGGAGGCTGGCACGCTTCGACGCTAGCACTGGCCTGCTGAGAGACGACGCGCGGTCGCGGACGAGGTGGCCGGGCTCTCAGCCCTGCTTGCGCGCCGCCTGAGCGGCCTTCGCGTACCCGTCCGCCAGCCCGAACACCTTCTGCGCGTACTCCGTCGAGTTGTTGTACGACAGGATCCCCGCCCACCACCCGCTCGGAGCGGCCATGTCCCGCCCGCCCGCGCACAGGTACCGCGCCGCGGCCAGGGCGGCATCGTCGATCTGCTGGGGGTCGCCGAGGCCGTCGCCGTTGCCGTCCGAGGCCCACTTGCGCCACGTTCCGGGGATGAACTGCATCGGGCCCACCGCCCGGTCGACCCCGGCGTCGCCGTCGTAGCGGCCGCCGTCGGTGTCGCCGATGGCCTGGACGCCCGCCGAGCCGTCGAGCGGGACGCCGATGATCGGCTTGGACGGGCGGCCGTCCCCGCCGAGGACCGCGCCCGCGTACTGGCCGTGGTTGGACTCGATGCGGCCGATGCCCGCGAGCGTGGCCCACGAGATCTTGCAGCCCGGCTGGTCCGCGCGCAGCGCCAGCTCGGCGTTGCCGTACGCCTGCAGGGCCCGCGCCGGGACGCCGGTGGCCGCCGCGACCTGGGCCGCCCACTGGGAAAGCGTGGCCGGGCCCGTGCTCTGCGCCTGCTGGGGCGACGTCTGCTGCTCGGCCCCGCCCGCCACCGCACCACCGGCCGGGGCGACCGAGCCCGGGCGGACGTCGGCCGCCTTGATCTGCAACGCGGGGATTTCGGTGGTGGTCGGGCTCGCCTCGGGCGTCGAGGCGCGGGTCACCAGCCAGATCCCGCCGCCGGCCACGGCCAGCACGGCGAGGACCACGAGCAGCCGGGTGAGCACGGCCACGCCCGGAGAGCGCGGTGCCGGTGGGGCGGGAACGGCTTCCTCGGCATCAGCGCCGATCGGGTCGTCCTCGGTCTTTCCGGTCCTGGTGCGCACGAAACTCCGGTCCTCCAGCGTGATGTCGACGAACTGTCAACGAGCCCGCGCAGGTTAGCGTTACGCGGGCCGTCGCCATCGTCTCACCACGCCGGGTCACCCGGCCGGGTGGAAAACGTCTCGTCAGGCGGATTTCTGCTGCCGCGCGAGGCGCGCGACGCACCAGGCCGGGGCGCTGCCGCGGCGCAGGTGCTGCAGGACGGTCATCGGCCCGAGCCGTCGGCTCAGGTCGGACGGCGCGAGACCGGCCGCCCGGTAGTCGAGGGCCCGCTGGTCGAGCGGGCTGATGCCGGCGTCCCACCACTCCTCGGCCTCGGCGACGCCGCCGACCATCTGCCACCAGCCCGCGGCGGCGGTGAGGAGTTCTTCGGGCACCTCCGGCAGCCGGCTGCGCATCGCGGCGAGGTAGCCGGGGTCGGCCGACTCCACCGGGACGAACCGCGACTGCCCGGTCCGGGCGCGCTGGCCGGGGATGCCCGGGGCCTGCGCGGGTGCGTCGGCCAGCCACGCGGAAGCGATGCGGTCGACCTCCTGCTCCTCGGGAGTCCTCTCGCGCTCGGCGGCCCACTGCCGGATCAACGCGTCCACTCCGGGATCTCCGGTCATCCCTGCCTCCTTGTAGGTCCCCGACGGACAGGCCCTGACACCTGTCCCACGCGGTGGTGCCGCACGCACCAACCTGCACCTTGCTGAGTGGAAACTGCCTGCGTACCGGGGTTCTCCGGGGGGATGGCGAACCACCCGATCACGCAATGTGAGCACCGTAGGGCCGGGGTGGTCGTCTTCGCCAGACCCCGGGTGGTACGAATTCGACGACCTGCGCGTTTTCGGCCGCAATCCACCCGGATGGTCGAGTGTTCGAGTCCGAAATCCGAGATTGGTGACACTGGGTGATTTACCGTCCGTTAACACGCACGGTAGTCACCGGCACCGCCCGTGGCGGCCCCGGTACCGAGGAGTAGCAGGTCAGGAGAAGAGCGCCCGGAAGAACGTGACGATCGCTTCGGCGCCGTCCTTGAGCCAGCCGAGCACGCGGTGCACGAAGTCGGCGGACTGGGTGGGCTGGGTGATCAGGAGGAAGAGCACGAGCGCGACCACGCCCACGATGAGGATCTTCTTGACGCCGCCCGACATGCGCTTCCTCCCCGGCTCGCCGTCCCCGTCCTGGGAGTGGCCACCCCAATACTGTAGGGAAGGCGTGCGTGGAAGACACCTCGATCACCCCGGGAGCGGCGATGTCTCCGAATGTGCTGGTGCAGCGGGACGGCCCGGTGACGACGATCACCATCGACCGCCCGGCGGCGCGCAACGCCGTCGACGGGCCCACGGCGGCGGAGCTGGCCGGCGCCTTCCGCGCGTTCGACGCCGACCCGGACGCGGCAGTCGCGGTGCTGACCGGAGCCGGCGGCGCGTTCTGCGCGGGAGCCGATCTCAAGGCGATCGGCACCGACCGGATGAACCGCACTCACCCGGACGGGGACGGCCCGATGGGACCGACCCGGATGACCCTCGGCAAGCCGGTGATCGCGGCGGTGCACGGGCCGGCCGTCGCGGGCGGGCTCGAGCTGGCGCTGTGGTGCGACCTGCGGGTCGCGGACGCGACGGCGGTGTTCGGCGTGTTCTGCCGCCGCTGGGGCGTCCCGCTGATCGACGGCGGGACGGTCCGCCTGCCGCGCCTGATCGGCCAGTCCCGCGCGATGGACCTGATCCTGACGGGCCGGCCGGTCGACGCGTCGGAAGCCTTCGAGATCGGCCTGGCCAACCGGCTGGTCCCCGCGGGCGACGCGGTGACGGCGGCGCAGCAGCTGGCCCACCGGCTGGCGGCGTTCCCCCAGGCCTGCCTGCGCGGCGACCGCCGTTCGGCACTGGCCCAGTGGGGCGAGTCCGAACCGGACGCGCTGGCAGCCGAGTTCGCCACGGCGATGGGCCCGGGCACCCTGGCAGCGGAGGCGGTCGAGGGCGCGGCCCGCTTCGCCGGCGGCGAAGGCCGCCACGGCACCTTCACGTGACCCGGCGGGCATCACGGGTGATGCCCCCGCGGATCACGGGTGGTGCCTCTTGCCGCGGGCGGTGGCTCCGGGTGACCGGGGGTGCTTCGACCGGGCGATGCGGGCGGCTCGGGCTTGCCGGTTCCGGTCAAGCGGCCGATAAGGTCGCCGGATGGATGACGACGGGGCCGGGGTCGAGCTGCGGCCGGTGGCCGAAAGCGACCTCGGGCTGCTGGAACAGCTGACCAACGATCCCGTCGCCGCCGGGGAGCACCAGTGGTTCGGCTGGCACGATCCCGGCTACCTGCGCCGCCGGTGGCTGGAGACCGGGATGCTCACCGCCGAGACCGGGATGCTCGTGCCGACGCTCGGCGGCCGCGTCCTCGGGCTCGTCTCCTGGCACCGGACCCGCACCGGGCCGACGTCCTACTGCTGGAACATGGGCCTCGTCCTGGCGCGGGAAGCACGCGGCCACGGCTACGGCACCGAGGCCCAGCGCCTGCTCGTCGACTACCTCTTCGCCCACACCCAGCTCAACCGGGTCGAAGCGACGACCGAGACCGGCAACCGCGCCGAACAGCGCTCGCTCGAGAAAGCCGGCTTCACCCGCGAAGGCGTGCTTCGCGGCTACGGCTTCCGGGACGGCGAGTGGCGCGACCACGTCATCTACGCGGTCGTGCGCTCCGACCTGGCGAAGAACTAGGCGATCACCCCCGCCGCACGCAGGGCGTCCAGGTCGGTGACGCCCAGCTCGGCGAGCACGGCTTCGGTGTCGGATCCCTTGGCGCGCGGGGCTTCCGGCGTCGACGGCGGGGTCCGGTCGAACCGCGGGGCCGGCGCCGGCTGGACCATGCCGCCGATCTCGACGAACGTGCCGCGCGCCGCGTTGTGCGGGTGCGACGCCGCTTCCGACGGCGACAGCACCGGTGTGAGGCACGCGTCGGTGCCGGACGCGCGCGCCACGAGCTCGTCGCGCGTGTGCTTGGCGATCGCGCCCGCGACGATCTCGCGCAGCCGCGGCCACTGCGTCTTGTCGATGTGCAGCGGCAGTTCCGCCGGGTCCAGCTCCAGGACCTTGACCAGCTCGCCCCAGAACCGCATCTCGATCGCGCCGACGGCGACGTACTTGCCGTCCGCGGTCTCGTACGTGTCGTAGAAGGGCGCGCCGCCGTCGAGCATGTTCTCGCCACGCTCCTCCGACCAGAGCCCGGCCGCCTTGATGCCGTGCAGGCTGGTGGTGAGCAGCGCCGCGCCGTCGACCATCGACGCGTCGACGACCTGGCCGCGGCCGGACGTGTTCCGCTCGTACAGCGCGGCCAGGACACCCATCGCCAGCAGCAGGCCACCGCCGCCGAAGTCGCCGACGAGGTTGAGCGGCGGCACCGGCCGCTCGCCCGCGCGCCCGATCGGCTCCAGCGCACCGGCGATGCCGATGTAGTTGATGTCGTGCCCGGCCGCCGTGGCCAGCGGCCCGTCCTGACCCCAGCCGGTCATCCGGCCGTAGACCAGCCGCGGGTTCCGGGCGTGCACGACGTCGGGGCCGAGCCCGATGCGTTCGGCGACACCGGGCCGGAAGCCCTCGATGAGGACGTCGGCCGTGTCGCACAGCTTCAGCACCAGCGCGACGCCTTCGGGCGTCTTGGTGTTGATGCCGACGGACCGGCGGCCGCGGGCGAGCGGATCGGTGCCGATGCCGAGCACGTCCTCCCCCGGCTGCGCGCGGTCGACGCGGACGACGTCGGCGCCGAGGTCGGCGAGGATCATCGTGGCGAAGGGCCCGGGCGCGAGACCCGCGAGCTCCACCACCTTCAGGCCGCCGAGCGGACCTGCCTTCATGAGCGGGACCCTTTCAGAGCGAGCGGGAGATGATTTCCTTCATGATTTCGCTGGTGCCGCCGAAGATCCGGGAGATCCGGACGTCGGCCCAGGCACGCGCGATCGGGTACTCGGTCATGTAGCCGTAGCCGCCGAAGAGCTGCACGCAGTCGTCGATCACCTTGTTGACGCGCTCGGTGGTCCACAGCTTCGCCATCGCCGCGCCCTGGACGTCCAGTTCACCGCGCAGGTGGCGTTCGATGCACTGGTCGAGGAACGCGCGCGCCACCGCGGCCTCGGTCGCCGCCTCGGCGAGGGTGAACTTGGTGTTCTGGAAGGAGAAGATCGGCCGGCCGAACGCGGTGCGCTCCTTGGTGTACTCGAGCGTGAGGTCGACCGCCGCCTCCAGCCCGGCCACCGCGGTGACGGCGATGATCAGCCGTTCCTGGGGCAGCTGCAGCATCAGCTGGAAGAAGCCCTGGCCCTCGGCGTCGCCGAGCAGGTTGGCGGCCGGCACGCGGACGTCGTCGAAGAACAGCTCCGCGGTGTCCTGGCCCTTGAGGCCCACCTTGTCGAGGACGCGGCCGCGGCGGAAGCCCGGCGTGTCCGTCTCGACCACGATCAGCGAGACGCCCTGCGCGCCCGCGTCCGGGTCGGTCTTCACCGCGACGACGACGAGGTCGGCGTGCAGGCCGTTGGTGATGAAGGTCTTGGCGCCGTTGATGACGTAGTGGTCGCCGTCGCGGACCGCGCGCGTCTTGATGCCCTGCAGGTCGGAGCCGGTGCCGGGCTCGGTCATCGCGATCGCGCCGACCATCTCGCCGCTGGCCAGCTTCGGCAGCCACTCGCGCTTCTTCTCGTCCGAGGCGTAGGCGAGCAGGTAGTGCGCGACGATTCCGTTGTGGACGGTGACGCCCCACGCGCTGTCCCCGGCCCGCGCCTGCTCTTCGTAGAGGACGGCTTCGTGCGCGAAGGTGCCGCCACCGCCGCCGTACTCCTCGGGGATGGACAGGCAGAGCAGGCCGACCTCGCCCGCTTTCGTCCAGAGCTCGCGGTCGACCTTCTTCTCCGCCGCCCAGCGCTCCTGGTGCGGGACGGCTTCCTTCTGCAGGAAGGACCGCGCGAGTTCGCGGAGGTCGTCGAGCTCGGTCGTGCTCCACGAGCTCTTCGGCAGTTGCAGTGGCACGGGACCCTCCTGCTGGAAAACATTCCGATCAGCATGTAAGTTCTGATCGGAATGTACATCCGTACCGGCCCGTAGGTAAAGGTGGGAGGCCGCGGTGACCGAGACGACGCACCGCACCCAGGCGCAGCGGCGCGAGCAGACCCGCACCGCCCTGCTCGACGCGACCATCGACTGCCTGGTCGAGCTCGGCTACGCGCGCACGTCGGTGCCGGAGATCTGCGCCCGCGCGGGTGTGTCGAAGGGCGCGGTGCAGCACCACTTCACCGCGAAGGCCGAGCTGATGGCGGCCGCGGTCGAGCACCTGACGACGAAGCTGCGCCGCCAGCTCGCGGCGTCGCTGGACGAGCTGCCCGGCGGCGGCAACGGGGTCGCCGCGGCCATCGACCTGCTGTGGGCCGGCTACTCCGGCACGCTCTCGACCGCCGTCACCGAGCTCTGGGTCGCCGCCCGCACCGATCCCGAGCTGCGCGCGGCCATCCGCCCGGTCGACCGCGCGCTCGGCCGCGCCACGCTCGAGCACGTCACGCAGGTCGCCGGCGAACTCCCGCCGGAACGCGCGGAAATGCTGTTCTGGCTCACCGTGAACCTCACCCGCGGGCTGGCGCTGGACGCCGAGCTCGGCGGCGACCCGAACCGGCGCCGGCAGCTCCTGGACGAGTGGAAGCGCATCGCCGTCCTGCTCTACCAGGACGCCACCGCTGCGCCGAGCTGACCAGCGCGGCCCCACCAGGGCGCTTTGCCCCTTATCCCGCAGGCGATTTCGTGGTCCAATCCCCTCCGAACGAGGGGAGTTCCGATGACCGCCGCCCCGTACCCGTACCCCTACGGCCCGCCGCCCGCGCAGCCGCCGGCCGATCCGGGTGCCGTCTTCCGGCTGTTCGCCGCGATCCTCGGCATCCTCGCCGCGGCGCTGGTGATCACCGGGTCGTTCCTGCCGCAGACGTCGTTCGAGCAGGTGGTGGACGGCAAGACCGAGAGCAGCCAGACGATCAGCGCCTGGTCGCGCTCGTTCGCCGTCGAACCCGGCGAGGAGGCGAAGAAGTTCTACGAGCAGACGCACGTCGCCCGGTACGGCATCCCGCTGACCGCCGCCTCGGTCGTGCTGCTGGCCGGGGCCGGGCTGGCGTTCGCCGGCGCGCGCCGCTCCGCGAAGCCCGGTGTGCGCTCGGCCGCGCGGACGGCCCTGGTGGCGGGCGCCGCCGGGGTGACGGCGGCGGTGTGGATGCTCGGCATGGACGTCTCGGCGACGTTGAGCTACGAGTCCGACGAAGGGACGGTCAAGTCCCACTATCTGACCGGGATCGGGTTCTGGCTGCTGGTCGGCGGCGGGATCGTCGCCCTGCTGGCGCTGGTGTCCGCGGCACTGGCCGGGCAGCAGGCCCCCGCCGCCGCGGCCCCGGCCGGGCCGCCACCGGGGCCGTACCAGCAGCCGTCGAGGCCGTACCCGGTGCCGCCGCAGTTCGCGCAGCCGTACCAGGGATATCCGCCGTCGCAGCCGTTCCCCGCGCAGGCCCCGCCGCAGACCGGCCCGCAGCCACCGCCCTCGTACGGCAGCTCGGCGTCTCCCTCGCCGCAGCCCGACGATCCCTACGGCGGCGTCACCCAGGCGCAGCCGCACCCGGACCGGCAGGAACCGACCGAGCCGAACTACCAGCTGCCGCCGCTGAACCCACCTAATACGTGAATCTTATTCACATCACGCTGGACACCTGACGTACCGACGGTATGGTGTACTCGTCGGTAACCTCCGCGCGACGTCGCGCGGACTCCGCGGAACGGAGACGTCATGACCAGCACGACCCCCGCGAACGCGGTCGAAGACACCTCGCTGCCGCCGACGATCGGCGGCGTCGCCGGAGCGCCGAGCTCGAAGCGGGCGGCTGAGCTCGTCGCCCGCGTCCGGGGCGGCGCGGACTCGGCGCCGATCCGGATGCGGGCGCCCTTCACCGGGCTGCCGATCGCCACCCTCCCGCAGGCCACCGACGCCGACGTCCGCGCGGTGTTCGACGGTGCCCGGGCGGCCCAGCGGCCGTGGGCGGACCGCTCCCCCGCCGAGCGCGCCCGCGTCCTCACCCGGCTGCACGACCTCGTCCTCGCGCGGCAGGACGAAGCGCTCGACCTGGTCCAGGTCGAAGCCGGCAAGGCGCGGCTCGACGCGTTCGACGAGGTCAGCGCGACCGCGCTGGTGGCGGCCTACTACGGCAAGCACGCGGCGAAGATCCTCGCGCCTCGCCGGGTCGCCGGCGTCATCCCCGGCCTGACCCGCGCGGGCGAGGTCCGGCACCCCAAGGGCGTCGTCGGGATCATCTCGCCGTGGAACTACCCCCTGGCCCTGACCGCGATGGACGTCCTGCCGGCGCTGGCCGCGGGCAACGCCGTCGTGCAGAAGCCGGACAACCAGACCGCGCTTTCGGCGCTGTGGCTGCACGAGCTCGCCGAGGAGGCCGGGCTGCCCGCCGGGACCTGGCAGATCGTGCTCGGCCGGGGCTCGAAGATCGGCACCGCGCTGGTCGAGGAATCGGACTACCTCTGCTTCACCGGGTCCACGCCGACCGGCAAGGAGCTGGCCGGGCAGGTGGCGAAGCGGCTGACGTCGTACTCGCTGGAGCTCGGCGGCAAGAACCCGATGGTCGTGCTGCCCGACGCCGATGTCGCGAAGGCCGCGACGGGCGCGGTGACGGCGTGCTTCTCCTCGGCCGGGCAGCTGTGCGTGTCGGTCGAGCGGATCTACGTCCACGAGGACATCCGCGACGAGTTCACCCGCGCGTTCGTCGCCCGGACCGCGGGGGTGCGGCTCGGCGGCGCGCTGGACTACCACGCCCAGATGGGCTCGCTGACGTCGGAAGACCAGCTCGCGGCGGTGTCGGCGCACGTCGAGGACGCCCGCGCGAAGGGCGCGTCGGTGCTCACCGGCGGCCGCGCGCGACCCGACCTCGGCCCGCTGTTCTACGAGCCGACGGTGCTCTCGGACGTCACCCCGGACATGCTGCCGTTCGCGGAGGAGACGTTCGGGCCGGTGGTGTCGATCTACGGCTACACCGACGTCACGGACGCGATCGAGCGGGCCAACGACACGCCGTTCGGGCTCAACGCCAGCGTGTGGTCCCGCAACGGCCGCGCGGGCTGGGAGGTCGCGGCGCGGCTGAAGGCCGGGACGGTCAACGTGAACGAAGGCTACGCGGCGACGTTCGGCAGCGTCGGCGTCCCGATGGGCGGGATGAAGGACTCCGGCGTCGGCCGCCGCAACGGCGCCGAGGGCCTGCTGAAGTACACGGAGTCCCAGTCGATCGCGCTCCAGCGCGGCCTCGCCCTCCGCCCGCCCCGCGCTGTCCCGGGTTCGCTGTGGTCCCGAGGCATGACGTTCGGCCTCAAAGCCCTCCGCCGCCTCCCCCGCTGACCCGTAACTCGCGTGATCCGAGCCGGAACTCGCGTGATTGAAGCCGTAACGGCCCGAATCACACGAGTTCCGGCCTCAATCACGTGAGTTCCGGCTCCAATCACGTCAGTTCCGGCTTCCGTCACGCGTGTTCGGCGGTGGGGGCGGTGAGGAGGCCTCGGTCGTAGGCGATGGCGACGGCTTCCGCGCGGCGGCTTGCGCCGAGCTTCGCCATCACGCGGGAAAGGTGGACGCTCACCGTTTTTTCGCTGATGTAGAGCTCTTCGCCGACCTGGCGGTTCGTGCGGCCGAGGGCGACGCGCTCGAGGACGTCGCGCTCGCGGTCGGTCAGGGGGTCGGTGACCGTGCGGGCCGGGGGTGCCGGTTCGACGCCGTCCAGCTCGATGCGGGCGCGGTGGGCCAGGTCGCGGACCGCGTCGCGCAGCGGGATCGCGCCGAGCCGGACCGCCACCGCGTGGGCTGCCTCCAGGGCCGTGCCGGCGTCGGAGTCGGCCGCCAGCCGGGCTTCCGCCTCGTGCCAGCGGCAGATCGCCTGCTCGTAGACGGCGCCGTAGCCGAACGCCTCCGCCGCGGCCGCCCACCTGTCCGCGTCGCCGCGACCGGACAGGCAGGTCGCCGCCGCCTCCAGGCGGGCCAGCCAGGCGCGGCCCTCCGGCCCGAGCGTCCCCGAACGCGGCTGGCCGGCGACCGAGCACATCCGGCCGTGCGCCAGCAGCCGCTCGCCGGCCGCCACCGCGGCTCCGGCGGCGGCCTGGTCGCCGTGGAGCCGGGCGTCGGCGGCCACCCTCGCCGCGGCGGACACGCCGAGCGCGGCGACCCGGATGCCGGCCAGCAGGGCGGGTTCGATCCGCTCCAGCCAGCCGATCAGGTCTTCGGCCTGGCGCACGGCGCCGGCGTGGTCACCGCGCCAGTACGCCAGCTCGATGCCGGCGCCCCCGGCCGCCAGCGGGATCTGCATGTCCGCCGTCCAGTGCTGCCGCAGCCCGGACAGCAGCTTCTCGGCCTCGCCGAACCGGCCGCGCGCGACGACGAACAGCGACCAGATGGCCAGGATCCGCGCGGCGACCGCGCTGGACACCCCACGCCCGGCGCGGCCGGCGCTCTCGTCCGGCCAATCGCCCATCAGGTAGCGCAGCATCAGCTGCCGCGCCCGCAGCTCGAGCCCGTAGACGCTCCAGCTCAGCCCGGCTTCCTCGGCCCGCGCGACGCCGTGGGAGGCGTGCTCCAGCGCCGCGGCGAAGTCGCCCTGGTCGTCGTGGCTCAGCGCCAGGAAGTAGGTCGCGCGGATCTCGGTGTTGTACGCGCCGACCTCACGCGCCTTGCGCTGGGCCTGGCGCAGCCGCTCCCGGGCCTCGGCGGCATCGCCGCGCGAGTCGGCCAGCGTGCCCAGGGTGACCAGCGCGGACGCCTCGGCTCCGGTCGCGCCCACGGCCTGCCCGTCGGCGACCGCGGTGAGCGCGCTGTCCAGCGCCGCCTCGGGCTGGTCGAGGATCCGGAGAAAGCCGGCCCGGCTGGCGAGCACCCAGGCGCGCGCGGAGCTGGGCTCGGTGTCCTTGACCAGGTCCCAGGCCCGGTCGATGGCGGCGACCGCCTCGTCCAGGGTGCCTTCCAACGCCAGCAGAGCGTCCGCCAACCGCCGCCACACCTTCGCGGCCCGGTCGTTCGGGATCTCGCCGGTCAGCGCCTGGGTGGCGGAGCGGGCGAACGCGGCGGCCCGCTCAGGCTCCCCGGACGTCCCCGCGAAGTACGACGCTTCGTACAGCAGCTGCAGCTCGTCGACCCCTTCGGGCCGGTCCGCCGGCGTGACGGCGTCCCAGATGGACAGCGCCTGTTCGACGTGCTGCAGCGCCGACCCGGGCGCGCCGAGCTTCTCGGCTTCGTCCATCGCGCGCAGCAACGCCGGCAACGCGGTGGCGAGATCGCTGCTCTGCATCGAGTGGTAGGCCAGCTTCGCGTCATGGCCACGCCCCTGAGGACGCGCCTTGATCCGCGCCGCGTACGCCGCATGCGTGCGTGACCGCTCCCCGGGCAGCAGGTCGCCGTACACCGCTTCCTGCAGCAACGCGTGCCGGAACGTGTACGAGCCGTCCGAGAGCACCACCAGCACGTGGTGCTGGACGGCTTCGCGCAGTGCCTCGTCGAGTTCGAGTTCCCCCAGCGCGGAGACTTCGGCGAGCGCGCCGTGCATGACCGGCTCGTTGGCCACCGAGATCACCCGCGCGACCCGCCGAGCGTCCGGCGAGAGCCGCTCGAGCCGGGACAGCAGCACCTCGGCCAGCCCGGCGGGCAGGTCGTTGCACTCGGTCTTGGTGGCGAGCAGCTCCTCGGCGAAGAACGGGTTGCCCTCGGAGCGGCTGACGATGTCGGCCACGACGTCCGGCGGCAGCGGCTCGTCGGCCAGCGCCTCGACGAACCGGCGGGCGTCGGCCGCGCCGAAGGGCTGCAGGTCGACGCGCTCGACCGTGGCGAGCCGGACCAGTTCGGCGAGGAGGCCGCGCAGCGGGTGCCGCCGGTGGACGTCTTCCTCGCGGTAGCTGCCCACGACCAGCAGCCGCTGCGCCCGCAGCCGGCTGAGCAGGAAGGACAGCAGGTTGTGGGTCGAGGCGTCGGCCCAGTGGAGATCCTCCAGGAGGATCACCACCGGGCGCGCCTGCGCTATCTCGGTCAGCACCCCCAGTACCGCGTCGAACAACTGCAGCTGACCGAGATCCTGCTCCGGCCGGGGCCGCACCATGGTTTCCCGGTCGTTGGAGGTCATCGGCGGGTGTTCGGCCGCCCGGGGCTCCTCGAGGCCCTGCCCCTGCGGCAGCAGCCGCCCGAGGGCGGGCCGGGCCCGCACCGCGGCGGCGACCGCCGGATCCGTCGCGCTGCCCAGCGGGGCGAGCGCCTCGGCGAACGGAAGATAAGGAAGACCGCCTTCGCGGACGTCGATGCAGCGGCCGGTGAGCACGAGCCCACTGCCGCCGGCGACGTGCTCGGCGAGCGCGGTCAGCAGCCGGGTCTTGCCGACCCCGGCGTCCCCCGAGAGCAGCACCGCGCCGGCTTCGCCACGTTCGGCCCTGGCGAAGGCGGCGCGGAGCCGCCGCATCTCGTGGGTACGGGCGACGAGCGGAATTCCGGAGCCGAGTCGGGGCACGAGGAGCATTGTTGCTCAGACCCCCGACAGTTTCCGACCGCTTATCGCCATCGACACCATCTCGCCGCCCCTTACCGGGCGGTTTCGGCGGTCGCCCGCGCGGCTTCCCGGCGCTCCTGCTTCGGTACGTCGACGTCGGTGCGCGTGGCCCGCACGTGGCGGACGACGCGGCGGGCGCGGGCGGCCCAGGCGCTGCGCCCGGCCTTCCGCAGTTCCTCGGCCCGGTAGGCCGCTTCGGCCCGGACTGCGTCGAGCATCAGATCGCTGTGCATCGCGTTCCCCTGTCCCTGGCGGTTGGTAGCACTCAGATTCGTCCTGAGGTGCCGCCCCGGGCATCGGGTGATCACGTACGCCTGGCCGCGAAAAGACCCCTTACTCCCGGTCGAGCCCAGCTCGGCGGGGGTAAGGGGTCTTCTTCAGAGGGCTCAGTCGCGTGCTGGGCCGCCGGTCCGCACCGCGGCCAGCAGCCCCCGCCAGCCCGACGCGGGCAGGCGGAACGCACCCCCTTCGGGGTCCTTCGAGTCGCGCACCGCGGCTCCGCCTTCGACGAACGCGACCTCGACGCAGTCGTTGCCGCCGCCGCTGTGGCTGCTCTTGCGCCACCGCGCCCCGGAGAGTTCTGCTTCCATGGTCCCCACTCCCTTACTGTGTCCTCGGTTCCGGATGGTGCACCGGACCCGGTACGGCCGCCTGTTCGGCGAACCGTCCGGCCGCCTCGGCGATCAGGTTCACCGAG
Source organism: Amycolatopsis sp. NPDC003861 (assembly GCF_053605405.1). NCBI lineage: Bacteria > Bacillati > Actinomycetota > Actinomycetes > Pseudonocardiales > Pseudonocardiaceae > Amycolatopsis > Amycolatopsis sp. NPDC003861. The sequence goes on along the minus strand of NZ_JBSGJD010000062.1, from coordinate 6,401 downwards.
TCGTCCGGTTTCAGTGCGGCGGCGCGCAGATGGTCGAACATCAGCCCGTAGCGCCGCACGTCTGTGGGTTCCTCCAGGTAAAGACCGCTGGACGTGCTGTCGTCGACGTAGACGACGTCCGGGTCGGCCTGCTCGGGAAAGCCCATGATGAGGAAGGGGCCTTCCATGCCGGGGTGCGCGCCGGCCCCGAACGGCACGACCTGGATGGTCACGTTCGGCTTCTCGGCGACGGCGACCATCCGGTAGAGCTGCTCGGCCATCACTTCGGGGCTGTCGACCACGCGGCGGAGCACGGCTTCGTCCATCACCGCCCAGTACTCCGGCGGCGGGGTCTCGGACAGCAGCTCCTGCCGGGCCATCCGGGCGGCGACGCGGCGGCGGATCTCGGCGTCCTCGGCGTCCGGCCGCAGCGCGCGGATCACCGCGCGGGCGTACCGCTCGGTCTGCAGCAGCCCGGGCACCAGCAGGGCCTGGAACGCGCGCAGCGAGCTGGCGTCGGCTTCGAGCCCGACGAAGGTGCCGGTGAACACCTCGTTGTAGGCGTGCCACCAGCCGCGCTTGCGGGCCTCCCTGGCCAGCTGGACGAGCGCCTCCTGCTCGTCGCCGGTGATGCCGTAGAGGGCGAGCATGTCCCGGGCGTCACGCGGGGTGACGCCGACGTGGCCGGTCTCGATGCGGCTGATCTTCGACGCCGAGCACTCGAGCTTCTCGCCCACCTCGTCGATGGTGAGGTCGGCGGCCTCGCGGAGCCGGCGCAACTCCCCCGCCAGCCGCCGGCGGCGGACTGTGGGGCTCTGTCCCCTTGCCATCGCGGCACCTCCGGATGTCGACTGCTACCTGTATCCAACCATCCGGGCGCGGAGTCGGTGGAGCATTAACAACGAGTCGATTCCGGCGCCGGATCTGCAATTTGCAGAATGCTCTTGTATCCTCGCACCCTGCACTGCGTCGGGCGCCTGACAGTCGGCCAGCCGTGGCTTAGACCGGCCTCTGAGCAGGGTAGACGATGACCGCGCGGAGTGCCGCGCGATCATCGGACGGAGGAGTCCGGGGCTGTCCCCCGATCGGTCCCGGGCTCCTCACCCGGGTCGAATGCCCTATTCCGGGGACGGATATTCGGGCAATTGGTCGCCCGTGAGGGTGATTTCCCGGCGAACCTCACAACACGCGCAGGAGTCCTTCTTGGACGACCGTGGCGATCAGCGTGCCGTCCTGGGCGAAGAACCGGCCGGTGGCCAGGCCGCGGGCGCCGGACGCCGTCGGGGAGGCGCTGTCGTAGAGAAACCACTCGTCCGCGCGGAACGGCCGGTGGAACCACAGTGCGTGGTCGAGGCTGGCGCCGAGCACCTTGTCGGTGTCCCAGTAGACGCCGTGGCGGGCGAGCACCGAGTCCAGCAGCGTCATGTCCGAGGCGTAGGTCAGCACGCAGACGTGCAGCAGCTGCTGGTCCGGCAGTTTGCCGTCGGCGCGCATCCACACCTGGTTGCGCGCGGGCCGCTCACCGGTCTCCCGGGTGACCCACGGCGGCTCGTTGACGTACCGCAGGTCGATCGGCCGCGGCCGGGCGTGCGCGCCGATCGCGTACCCTTCGGCGCGCTCCATCAGCGTCGGCAGCGTCTCCGGCGCCGGGACGCCCTCCGGCATGACCTCGGAGTGCTCGATGCCCGGTTCGTCCTTCTGGAACGACGCCGAGAGCGAGAAGATCGCCTTGCCGTGCTGGATCGCCACCACCCGGCGGGTGGTGAACGACCGGCCGTCGCGGATCCGGTCGACCTCGTAGACGATCGGCACGCTCGGGTCGCCGCCGCGGATGAAGTACGCGTGCAGCGAGTGCACCCGGCGTTCCTCGGGGACCGTGCGCCCGGCCGCGACCAGCGCCTGGCCGGCGACCTGGCCGCCGAACACCCGCACCGGCGAGTGGGCCGGCGAGACCCCGCGGAAGATGTTCTCTTCGATCTTTTCGAGGTCGAGCAGCGCGATCAGGCGGTCGAGCACCGGCTGGCCGCCACCGGGGAGCTCCAGTTCGGTGGCGGCCGTCCTGGCCATTTCAGTCATGTCAGGACCATACGTGCATACTGAGCGGTCGGTCTCTCAAGCGTGGTCGTCTTCACCGAGCCGGTGCACGCGGATCAGGTTGGTCGACCCGACGGTGCCCGGCGGGGAACCGGCCACGATGACGACCAGGTCGCCCTTCTGGTACTTGCCCATCTCCAGCATCGCGTGGTCGACCTGCTGGATCATCTGGTCGGTGGAGCTGACCTGCGGGACGATCCGGGTGTTGGTGCCCCAGGTCATCGACAGCTGGCTGCGCACGCACTCCTCGGGGGTGAACGCCAGCAGCGGCAGCCGGGTGTGCAGCCGCGCGAGGCGGCGCACGGTGTCACCGGACTGGGTGAACGCGACCAGGGCCTTCGCGTTGAGCCGCTCGCCGATGTCGCGGGCGGCGTAGGAGATGACGCCGCGCTTGGTGCGCGGGACGTGCGACAACGGCGGCACGATCGGCGAGTCGGTCTCGACCGCCTCGATGATCCGGCCCATCGTCTGCACGGTCTCGATCGGGTAGCGGCCGACGCTGGTCTCGCCGGACAGCATCACCGCGTCGGTGCCGTCGAGCACCGCGTTCGCGACGTCGGACGCCTCCGCGCGGGTCGGGCGGGAGTTGTTGATCATCGACTCGAGCATCTGCGTCGCGACGATGACCGGCTTCGCGTTCTCGCGGCAGATCTGGATGGCGCGCTTCTGCACCAGCGGGACCTGCTCCAGCGGCAGCTCGACGCCGAGGTCGCCGCGGGCGACCATCACCGCGTCGAAGGCCAGCACGATGGCTTCGAGGTTGTAGACGGCTTCGGGCTTCTCGATCTTGGCCACGACCGGCAGCCGGCCCTTGCCGACCCGGTCCATCACCTGGTGGACCAGGTCGATGTCGGCCGGCGAGCGGACGAAGGACAGGGCGATGAAGTCGACGCCCAGCTCGAGCGCGAACTCGAGGTCCTCGATGTCCTTGTCGGACAGCGCCGGCACCGAGACGTCCATGCCGGGCAGCGAGACGCCCTTGTTGTTGCTGACCGGGCCGCCCTCGGTGACCTCGCACACGACGTCCGGGCCCTCGACGCCCTTGACCACCAGGCCGACCTTGCCGTCGTCGACGAGCAGGCGGTCGCCGGGCTTGGCGTCCTTCGCCAGGCCCTTGTAGGTGGTCGAGACGCGGTCGTGGGTGCCGGCGACGTCCTCGACGGTGATCCGGACGATGTCGCCGTTGTGCCACTCGACCGGCCCGCCGGCGAAGGTGCCCAGGCGGATCTTCGGACCCTGCAGGTCGGCGAGGATGCCGACCGCCCGCCCGCTCTCCGCGGCGGCGGCCCGGATCAGGTCGTAGACCTGCTTGTGGTCGCTGTGGCTGCCGTGGCTGAAGTTCATTCTGGCCACGTCCATGCCGGCATCCACCAGGGCCCGCATCTTCTCCGGGGTCGCGGTGGCAGGGCCCAGGGTACAAACGATCTTCGCGCGTCGGCTCACGTCCACATAGCGTAGACCCTCTTCGCGCGTTCGTCTGTACCGATCCCGAATGTTCAAGAAGATGTTCAGAACCTGCCTCGTCAGATCACGCTAGCGACGCGGCCGCTCACTCGGGCCGACCCGGTCGCGGGCCCACTCGTTGAACTCGCGCAGCTGCCGCCAGGCCTTGCGGACGCGGTCGAAGGCCCCCCGCTCGTGCAGGACGTCGTCGGGCTCCCAGCCGCGCACGGCGTACACCGAGCGGTAGCGCAGCAGGTCGAGGCGCGGGTGGTCCTCGGCGAACCCGCGCGGCTTCGACTTCAGGCGGTCGCCCTTGACCTCCCAGCCCGTGCGCTCCAGCTTGGCGAGGATCTTCCGCAGCGCTTCGCCGTGCAGCTCCGTGTCGACCGCCTTGCGGAACCGGGCGATCTGGTCGGATGCGAGGTAGAAGCAGCCGCCGCCGACGCGCAGGCCCTCGGGGCCCACCTCGACGTAGTAGGCGCCGCCGCCGCGGCCCTGCTCGATCACCCCGCCGCAGTGGGTCTTGTACGGCGTCTTGTCCTTGGCGAAGCGGACGTCGCGGTAGGGGCGGAACACCTTGGGCTCGCCGAAGCCGTCGGAGAACTCGGGGGCGAGCTCGGCCAGCAGCGCTTCCATCGGCGCGCGGACGTCGGACTTGTAGGTCTCGACGTGGTCGTCCCAGTAGGGCTTGGAGTTGTCCTCCACGAGGCCGTCGAAGAAGTCGACGGCGTACTCGCCGAATCCGCTGAACTTCACGCCGACGACGATAAACGGGGGCACCGGCGACTCCCGCACGAGGACCACCGCGCCGGACACGACGAGGTGATCGTCCTGCTCGCACCGATCCCGCAGCGTGCGCCACTCCGGCCTCGTCGGGGTCCGGCACGTCCGGGGCTCGAGCGGGACCGGCGCGAAGACGGCGGACGCGACCGTCCGGCCGCCGGTCAGCCGGAACGTCGGCTCGTGCCCCCGAAACCCAGGGCGAGGCCGCCCGAAGGTTTCGGTCGGGAAGAGCTGCGTCCGGTTCAAGCGGCTGTCCGATGTGGACATCGGGGTGCTCGGCGAACTGCTGCGCGCGACGGCGGAGCACCCACCCGCGGGGCGGTATGAGCCCCGGTGCGGCCGGCGGCCGGCCGCACCGGGGGTCGTCACTTCGCGACGGCGGTGATCAGTTCGCCGTTCGTGGTGTCGCCCGAGAGCTCCCAGAACATCGCGCCGCCCAGGCCCTGGGTCTTGGCGTAGGAGATCTTGCCCGCGATGGTCGCCGGGGTGTCGTAGCTCCACCAGTTGCTGCCGCACTTGGCGTACGCGGTCCCCGCGACCGTGCCGGTCGCCGGGCAGGACGTCTTGAGCACCTTGTAGTCCTCGATGCCCTGCTCGTACTTGCCCGGCGCCGGGCCGGTTGCGGTGCCGCCCGGGGCGCTCTGCGTGACGCCGGTCCAGCCGCGGCCGTAGAACCCGATGCCCAGCAGCAGCTTGCTCGCCGGGACACCCTTGCTCTTGAGCTTCTGGATCGCCGCGTCGGAGTAGAAGCCGGCGGTCGGGATGCCCGCGTAGCTGGTGAGCGGCGAGTGCGGAGCCGTCGGGCCCTGCGCGGCCCAGGCGCCGAAGTAGTCGTAGGTCATCACGTTGTACCAGTTGACGTACTGCGCCGCGCCGCCGTAGTCGGCCGCGTCGATCTTGCCGCCGCTGGTGCCGTCGGCAGTGATCGCCGCGGTGACCAGCTTCGAGCCGAACTTCGCGCGCAGGGCCGCCACGAGGTTCTTGAACGCCGCCGCGCCGCTGGTGTCGCAGCTCAGGCCGCAGGCGTTGGGGTACTCCCAGTCGATGTCGATGCCGTCGAAGACACCGGCCCAGCGCGGGTCGTTGACCAGGTTGTAGCAGGAGTTCGCGAACGCGGCCGGGTTCTTCGCGGCCTGCGCGAAGCCGCCCGACCAGGTCCAGCCGCCGAAGGACCAGAGGACCTTCAGGCCGGGGTGCTTGGCCTTGAGCTTCTTGAGCTGGTTGAAGCTGCCGGCCAGGGGCTGGTCCCAGGTGTCGGCGACGCCGTCGACGCTGCCCGCGGCGTCGTAGGTCTTCTGGTAGTCGGCGTAGGCGTCGCCGATCGCGCAGCCGCCGTTCGTCACGTTGCCGAACGCGTAGTTGATGTGGGTCAGCTTGCTCGCCGAACCCGACGTCTCGATGTTCTTGACGTGGTAGTTGCGGTCGTAGACCCCCCATTCGGTGAAGTAGCCGACCACCTTGCCGACGGAGGCTTGGGCGTTCTCGGTCGCGGCGGCGGCCACCGGGGCGGTCGCGCCGCCCGCGACGAGGCCCGCGGCGGCCGCCGCGGCCAGCAGGGCCGAGAAGCTCTTCCTGCGCAAACGGGACATGCGTTCTCCCTCCCGGGAATTACTCACGGCGACGGTGCCGGAGTGGTGGGGACCACACTCACCGTAAGTGGACTAGACCACTAGGTCAATGGTTCAGACCATGGCAGATCCACATTCCTTGACAGGAATATGCCCGGCGGAGCACATTTCAGGGGTGATGCAGACTTTCGACGTCCTCGCCGAACCCCGGCGCCGGACAATCCTAGACCTGCTGCGCGACGGCGAGCGCTCGGTCGGCGAGCTGGTCGACGAGCTGGCGCTCAGCCAGCCCGCGGTGTCCAAGCACCTGCGGGTGCTGCGCGAAGCCGGGCTGGTGACGGTCCGGGTCGCGGCGCAGAAGCGGTGCTACGCCCTGCGCCCGGAGCCCCTGGCCGAGGTCGACGCCTGGCTGGCGCCCTACCGCCGGTTCTGGTCGGACCGGCTGGACGCGCTGGAACGCCGCCTCGACGAGGCCTAAAGCGCCCCAATGTGGCGTTGGTTGCGTTGAACGCACCCAATGTGGCGTTCGGTGCG